>JAYEIM010000187.1:0-11613 GCA_034660095.1 Campylobacterota bacterium
TCTTCTATAACTTTAAATCCAATCATCGCATTCATAAGTGCTATCTTAGGGCTTTGTAATAGTTGATCTAAAGTTATATCACTTTGTTTAATGTTATTATTCTGTATTAGTCTATCTATTGTTGTACCTTGAAGTAAAGGTTGTTTTGGAGTAAGCCAAACTCCATTTTCTAAAATCGCAATATTTGCTATACTTGTATCTGTAATATATCCATTTTTTACAATAATTATCTCATCACAGTTTTCTTTTTTTTCATAAAGTTTATCTATATCTTTTCTATTTAGTGATTTATATCTATAATCTATCGTATCATCTTGAATAATTTTAAAACTTTTTATATTTTTATATTTATATGGTGTAAATTTAATGCTAAGTATATTCTCTTGATTATAAATAACTTTGCATTTTAATAGTTTGTTAGTTGGAGGGTATATATATTCTTGTAAATTTATATTAATACCTATTGTTCTAGCTATTCGTTTATTATGGTAGCTAAGATTAAATACCTCTCCATTTTCACATTTAATAGTTTCAAAAAACTCTTCCATAGCTTCTTCTTTGTTTGTCATGGTATATAAACTTTATCTATCATCTCTTGATACTCTTTATTGATATCGCTATCAGATGTTATTCCACCACCACTTTTGTATATTAAATTATTTTTATTTTTTTCTATATATCTTATTATTACAGAACTGTCTAATGCTTCACCATTAAAAACACCAAATACACCTGTAAAATAACCCCTATCATAATCTTCAATATCTTTTAGTATCTCTATAGTTTTTCTTTTTGGTGTTCCTGTTATGCTTCCTGCTGGTAGCAATGATGTTATAATCTCCCCTACTCTATCTTGCCAGTTATTTTCTAATTGACCAGATATTTTAGAACTTATTTGTAATAACTCTTTTTCACCCGCTTTTATTTTTTCGCAATATCTAAACTTTTCAACTTTAACCTTTTTTGATACAATAGATAGATCATTTCTAAGTAGATCTACAACCATTGTATGTTCAGCTAACTCTTTTTTGTCATTTAGTATAATCTCTTGTGCATTTTCTATACTAGCATCAATTGTACCCTTCATGGGGTATGTATATATTTTATTATTTTCAATTTTACAAAATCTTTCAGGTGAAAAACATATAAATTTATCTTTATAATATAGTTTAAATTTTGCATTAGATATATTATAAAGTTCATCAATATCTATTTTACTTTCAATTGGAGTTTGTGTAGTTAAGTTTGCTAAATATGTGTTTCCATTTAATATCTCATTTTGAATTTTATTGAATTTAGTTTTATATTTCTCAAAAGAGATAGGAAATTTTTTTATAAATTTATTATGTGGTTTATAACTATCTATTTTATCAAGTTGAAATTTAATATTTTTAGGAACTGAATCTAAAGTGATGATATCAAAATCTGACATATCATAATTTATTACAAATAAAAATGGTTCTTTTTTTGAACCATAAAAGTTCATCTGCTCTTTTAAGTTCAATTTGTTTTATTCTACTATTGTTTTAATATTAGTTTTTTAAGGCATGCCATTCTAACTGCTACACCATTTCTAACTTGTTCTAATACTTTTGATCTTTTATCTAATAACATCTCATCACTTATATCTATATTTCTATTTACGGGACCAGGATGCATTAGTAGTATCTCTCTATCTCCCATTATTTTTTGAGTTATACAATATTTTTTTGCATATTTTTGTTTGCTTTTCTCTAATTCTACTTCTGACATATCAAATGTATGCCTTTCATGTTGAACCCTTAAACTCATAATAATATCTAAGTCATTAATAATACTTTTTATATTTTTAACATTTTTATATTTTGACACTACATGAAACTCTTTTGGAGCTACTAAAATGGGATTTAATCCAAATCTTGGGAGTAGTTCTAAATTTGATGATGCAACTCTTGAGTTTAATATATCTCCTATAATTGCTATATTTTTCCCTTTTACATCATAATTAAAGTGTTCCATCATTGTAAATAGATCTAGTAATGCTTGGGTAGGATGAGCGTTTTTACCATCACCAGCATTTAGTATAGGACAATCTACATAGCTTTTTAAACTATAAGGTAAGCCGCAATCACTATGTCTTATAATTATCGCATCAGGTTTCATTGCATTAAGATTTGCAATTGTATCCTCTACTGATTCCCCTTTTTTAGTTGAGCTTGTCTGAACTTCAAGATTAACAACATCAGCACCAAGTCTTTTAGCGGCAATTTCAAAGCTACTTCTAGTTCTTGTGGAGTTTTCAAAAAATAGTGTTACTATTAATTTACCCTCTAAAAGTTTGCAAGATTCTAAATCTAAAAATAATTTAGCATCATTAAATAGGTTCAGTATCTCTTTATTTGTAAAATCATTTGTAGTTATAAGATGTTGCATTAGTTGTCCTTAATTTGATGTTATTATATCATATTTTTTATTTTAGATAACCAATCATTAAGTGTTTTTTCATACCCAATATTTTTACCATTATAAAGCTTTATATTTTTATCTAAATAATCTTGCATTATATATCCATTATAATCATGAGGATATTTATATCCAATATGATTGTCTTGTATATGTTTTGGTATATTTAATATCTCATTATTTTGAATATAATCTAATGCTTTGTTTATAGCAAGATATGAACTATTTGATTTAGGACACGAGGCTAAATATATCACACATTGTGCTAATATTATTCTTGATTCTGGGTATCCTATTTTTGAGGTACTTATCATTGTGCTTGTGGTTAAATTTAGTGCATTTGGATTTGCATTTCCAATATCTTCACTTGCTAATATTACAAGTCTTCTTGTAATATACTCTACACTTTCTCCACCATCAATTAACCTGGCTAAATAATATAACGAAGCATCTATGTCACTTCCCCTAATTGATTTTATCATAGCACTAGTAATATCATAATGACTTTGGCTTGAACTAACTCCATCACCCATACTATTCTCTCGTAACTCTTGTAGTAACTCTTTATTTATCTCTTTACTAACTTTAGATGCAAAATCAATTAGATTTAATAAAGCTCTACCATCTCCACAACTGCTTATTTTTAGATAATCTATCGCTTCTTTATCTATTTTTATATCAAGATATTTAACTGCTTTTGATGCTAAAATATCTAATTCATCCAAAGTTAGTGATTTAAATTCATATACAAAACTTCTTGAGCGAATACCTGCTGTTAAACTAAAAAAAGGATTTTCTGTACTAGCTCCAATTATTATTGCATCATAATTTTCCATAATTGGTAAAAGTACTTCTTGTTGTGTTTTTGAAAGACGATGAACTTCATCTATGAAGATAAGGGGTTTTATAAGTGCATCAGTATATTTTTTAAACACTTGTCGTAAATCATCTATTTTAAGCGATGTTGCATTAAAATTGTAAAAATCATAACCACTATTTTTAGCAATTATTTTAGATAGTGTTGTTTTGCCAGTACCAGGTTTTCCATAAAAAAACATATGGGGAATCTCTTTTTTATCTATAAGTTTATATAGTGCTTTGTTTTTTGATATTATGTGAGATTGACCTATAAACTCATCAAGAGTTTTAGGTCGTAAAAGATTTGCTAGATTAGTATTCGTCATCAAAGAAATCGTCTTCGAATTGATCTTCTTTTTTTCTATTTAATTTTGTTTGCTCTTTCATATAGTGTCTTAAATTTTCATATTCATCTCTTTCGAGATACCTAACTTTTCCTGATGGTAAATTATTTAGATTGATACCACCAAAACTTACCCTTTTAAGATCAGTAACCTTAGCTCCAAAATGTGCAAAAAATCTTCTTAGCTCTCTATTTTTACCTTCACTAATTGCAACTTTTAGTTTTGAATATTTACCACTTTTTTGTATTTGATATCCTAAAAATGGAGCAAATTCCATATTTATAGTTTTTGTATTGTCCCAAGCCCCTGCTGTTGCATCGTCTAGTGTTATACCATTGTCCATTGCTGCTATCATAGATTTTGATACTTCACCCTCTATTTTAATCTTATAAACTCTTTCTAGATTGGATGTCATAAGTGCAGTGGCTATTTTTGGATCATCAGTAAGTAAAAGCATACCTTCACTTGCATAATCTAATCTTCCAATTGGTATAAAATGTGAAAACTTTTTTGATATTGTATCATAGACTATTTTTCTACCTTGAGGATCTTTTTTAGAAACAATTTCACCTTTTAGTTTGTTGTAAACTATCACAGTAGATGCTCTTGTAAAGTCAACCTTTACTGTTCTTCCATTTACTTTAACTATAGTTTTGTACCCTACTTTAGTCGATAAATCACCAATCACTTTTCCATCTATAGATACTTTACCTGCTTTTATAAGCTCATCAGCTTCTCTTCTACTAAATCTACTATTGTGTGATATAAATTTATTTAGTCTTGTTTTACTCTCTTCATCTCTATCGTCATTAATTCCCATGATTATATCCTTTTTATTGTATTAATTAAAGCGTTCCACATGGAACATTTTAATTAATACAATATAAAAGTGGTAGTAAAACCACTTTTATATTATTGTATTATTGAACAAAAATTGTAGGGACAATCATTGGGTATTTTCTATATTTTCTTACACAATGTTTTCTTACAACTTTTCTTAACTCTTCCTCTACTGCTCTTGTATTTTGTAATATACCGGGCTTGATATGTTCTAAGAAATGTTCAAGTATCCCCTCTATCTCTCTTGCAAAGTTCTTTTCTATTTTAGAATCAACCATACCAAATGAACTAACTCTTGTAGCACCTACTACTTTTCTTTCATCTTCTGAAATTTGTGCAACAATCATAATTACACCTTCATTAGCCATAGTTTGTCTATCAATCACAACATCATCTGCGATTTTTCTATTTCTCATATTATCGATATATGTTTTTCCTGTTTTAACAGTTTTTATCTTTTTAAGATATTTAGGTGCAATTTCAACTTGCTCCCCATCACTTAAAATATATGTATTTCTCTCTAAAACACCACACTCTACACCTGTTTGAATATGTCTTACAACATGGTTGTATTCACCATGAATAGGTAAAAAGAATTTAGGCTTACAAAGTCTTAACATAAGTTTTTGTTCCTCTTGAGCCGCATGACCAGATACATGAATATCTGTATAGTTATTGTACGCAACTTTAGCACCAGCTTTTAAAATCTGATTTATGATTCCAGAAACACTTGCTTCATTTCCAGGAATTGCTTTTGCAGATAATACTATTTGATCTGTTGGTTTTATTTTGATATGTCTATGCTCATGTATAGACATTCTAAACAATGCACTCATAGGCTCACCTTGTGAACCTGTAGTTACAATTAGTACCTCTTTATCTAAAAATTTGTTTACTTCATGTGCATCGATAAATTTATCTTTTGGAAATTTTAAATATCCTAATCCCATAGCGATATCAATATTCTTTTCCATACTTCTACCAATTACACATATCTTTCTACCATGATCAAGTCCACACTGAATAGCTTGTGCAACTCTATGTAGATTTGAACTAAATGTAGACATAATAATTCTACCTTTAGCTTGAGCAAAAATCTTTTCAAATGTTGGTCCAACAGCTTTTTCTGTTTTTATAAAGCCAGGAGAATGTGAGTTTGTACTATCACTTAAAAGTGCCATTACACCTTTTTCCCCATAATATGCAAGCCTGTGTAGATCTGCAGGATAACCATCTACAGGAGTATGATCTATTTTAAAATCACCTGTATGAATAATTGTACCAGCTTCTGTTGTAATAGCTAGAGTTGAACTATCTATAATTGAATGTGTCATATGCATCCATTCAACTTCAAATTCACCTATTTTAATAGGTCTTCTTTTTTGAACTGCTCTAAAATAACTTCTATGTTGTTTCATCTTATGTTCATCAAATTTTGCACCGATTGATTCTAATGGTAGAGATGTTCCATAAATAGGTACTTGAAGCTCTTTGAAAATATAAGGCATAGCACCAATATGATCTTCATGTGAATGTGTGATAACTATTGCAGTAATTTTACTTCTTATTTGTCTTACATATGTAAAATCTGGAATAAGTATATCAACACCATGCATAGATTCATCAGGGAAACTCATACCAACATCTACGATAATTGCACTGTTATCAGTTTCTACAACCATCATATTTCCACCAATTTCACCTAAACCACCAAGTGGTGTTATTCGAATACTAGCTTCTGTTTTAAGATTTAGTTTATTGTGTGGGTTTAATCTCTCTTTTTGAATTCTTTCATTTGTTTCAAATGCTTTTTTTAAGTCATTTGTCCAACCATTGCCGCTAACAGGGGGCTTTCTTTTTTGTGGTACTGTTTTACCTCTTTGATTATTTGTGTCAGGTTTTGCAGTAGGTTTAGTATCAGAGTTTGTACTATTGTTTGTATCTGATATCGCTTCTCCAAGTGTTTTAGGAGCTATTTTTTCTTGTGGATTAACCACTTGTTCTGTTTTGTTCTCTTCCATTATTTGTTACCTTTGTATAAATATGGCTGTACAAAGAGGCATCAACTTCATGAGGTCTTATAGTTTCTTTTATATTTAATTCATCAAATACTTCTATTAATCGATTCTTATTGTAAAATGCAGATAAATTTTTAATTAGTTTCTTTCTAGGTTGTATAAAACAACCTTTTAAAAATTTTTTAAACTCTACACTAACTGATTTATCCATATCTTTTTTGATATAGATAACAGCTGAATCCACTTTTGGTGGAGGAGAAAAACTCTCTGGTGGCACAACTATAATAGTTTTTGCCTCAACTGAAACCAATTGTGTTATAACACCCAATGCAGAATATTCTTTCTTTCTGCTAGATGCTGTAAACTTATCTGCAACTTCTTTTTGAACCATAACGATAATATGCTCACAATTCTCGTCATCATATGCATTTAATATAATATTTGTTGCTATATAATATGGTAGATTTGCTATTAAATCATATCTACTATTATGTAACGGTTGGTCACAACTCCATTTATCTAAAACATCACCTAAAATGATATTTAATCTATTGGATTGTAACTCTTTTTGAAACTCTGATTGCAAAATAGAGTATAAATCTCTATCTACCTCATAGGCTGTCACATCTTTGCACTTGACAAGTTTCTTTGTCAAATCACCTAAGCCAGGCCCAATTTCTACGATATGGTTATCATTTTTGGGCATCGATTGGATGATCTCTATTAATACAGAATCGTCTTTTAAGAAATTTTGTCCAAATCTCTTTTTTGCTTTAATATCTTTCATATAGGTAAAGAGTTTAGCTAAGTTAAACTTATAGTAAGGTAATACGGCTAATTTTATATAGATTAGCTATAATATAGTTTAATTAAATATTAAACTAATAATATAAAATATGGGAATAAATATATGAGTTATTTTGCAAAACGGATCATACCATGCTTGGATGTTGATAATGGAAGAGTAGTAAAAGGTGTAAATTTTGTTGGACTTCGTGATGCTGGTGATCCTGTAGAGGTTGCTAAGAGATATAATATTGAAGGTGCAGATGAGATAACATTTTTAGATATTGGAGCAACACATGAAGGTAGAGATACAATTGTTGATGTGGTAAAGAAAGTTGCTCAAGAGGTCTTTATCCCTTTAACTGTTGGTGGAGGTATCAGAAAGCTAGATGACATCTACAATTTACTAAATGTAGGCTGTGATAAAGTGAGTATAAATAGTAGTGCAGTTACAAATCCAAACTTTATAAATGAATCAGCAAAAAGATTTGGAACACAATGTATTGTTGTTGCTATTGATGTAAAAAAAGTACAAGATGGTAGTTATCATGTATTTGTTAAAGGTGGTAGAGAAGATACAGGACTTGATGCTTTAGAGTGGGCAAAAGAGGTTTATGATAGAGGAGCAGGGGAGATATTACTTACATCTATGGATGCAGATGGTACAAAAGCTGGATTTGAAACAAATATTACCAGTATGATTAGTAATGCTATAGATATTCCTGTAATCGCCTCAGGTGGAGCTGGAACTATGGAGCATATTAAAGAGGCTTTTGAGTGTGGAGCAGAAGCTGCTTTGGCAGCTTCTATTTTTCATTTTAAAGAGATAGATATTATGGATCTAAAAAGGTATTTAGCTTTCAACAATATACCGGTAAGATTATAATGATTGTATGTGCTGGAAACAATGAAACTTTCCCTTTTGCAACTGCAATAGGTGTTGGATTGATTGAAAGCTCTATGAATCTTACAAGGTTATGTTTATTTAATAAACCTGACTATATACTTTTTGTTGGTTCAGCTGGTAGTTATACCAATAATGATTATAATATTTTTGATATTGTGGAAAGCTCAAGTGCCTCAAATATTGAAATCTCTTTTTTAAATAATGATTCATATACTCCAATTGATAATGTACTAAGATGTGACGATATAAAATTTAAAAGTGATACTATAGTTAACTCTTCAAATTATATAACAACAAATGAAAAATTTGGAAAAGAATTTAAACAATATGGAATTGGTATAGAGAATATGGAGTTTTATTCTGTAGTTAAAATAGCACAAGAATTTGAGATAGATGTAAAAGGGATTTTTGTTGTTACAAACTATACAAATAAAAATGCACATCAAGACTTTATATCTAATCATAAAGAAGCTATGGATAAGTTAATAGGATACTTGGAAGAGAAAAAGATAATTGTTCCATGTGGAACAACGTTAAAAAAGAGTGAATAGTTTCACTCTTTTAGTTGTGGAAGACAGAACTGTATTTACGAAGTGAATCAGTGAAGGCAAAGGAAAAATAATAATGAAAAGAACTATATATGACTATACTTTAAAAGAACTACAAGAGAAAATAAAACCAAGTTTTAGAGCAAAACAAATATATGATTGGATATACAAAAAATATGTAACTTCATATGAAGAGATGAAGAATATACCTAAAGACTTAAAAACAAAATTAGAAGAAAAATATCCAATTGATATATGTAAAATAATTAATACAGAGATAAGTTCTGATGGAACAAAAAAATATCTTTTTCAATATAAAGATGGAAAAACAGCGGAAGCAGTTTTATTGCTTATGAAAGATAAACAAAAAGATGAAAACGGGAATATAATAAAAAGTGAACAATATACTTTTTGTATATCAAGTCAAGTTGGATGTAAAGTAGGGTGCTCATTTTGTTTAACGGCAAAAGGTGGATTTGTAAGAGATTTAACTGCTGGTGAAATTGTTACTCAAGTAAGCTATCTAAAAAAGGATAATAATATAGATCAAAATAAGTCTGTAAATATTGTATATATGGGGATGGGTGAGCCTCTAGATAACTTTGATAACCTTGTAGAAGCAATACAAATAATTTCAGATGAAAATGGACTATCGATAGCTACAAGACGACAAACTATATCTACAAGTGGAATAAGCTCAAAGATAGAAAAACTTGGAGAGTTAGATTTAGGTGTACAATTAGCTATCTCATTGCATGCAGTGGATGATGGACTTAGATCAGAACTTATACCAATGAATAAAGCATATAATATCCAATCAATAATAGATGCGGTTAAAAAATTCCCAATAGATACAAGAAAAAAAGTTATGTTTGAATATCTTGTTATCAAAGATAAAAATGATGATGTAAAATCTGCTGATAAATTAGTAAAACTTTTAAATGGGATAGATGCCAAAGTAAACTTAATATTTTTCAATCCTTTTCCTGGAACAACTTATGAGAGACCATCTAAAAATAGTATGGTAAAATTTCAAGAGTATCTATTAAGTAAAAAGTTAATGTGTACAATTAGAGAGTCTAAAGGTATCGATATAAGTGCTGCATGTGGACAGTTAAAAGAGAAAACAACAAAGGAAAAAAATGGGAACTCTTGATGTAGTAATGGTGGTGTTTTTAACTATTGTACTTATTGGTGGAATGGTAGGATTCTTTATCTATAATAATAAAGAGGAATAACACTTTATGAAAGATGATAAAAAGTATTATGATAATAAATTTTTTGTATATGCCATTCAGACATTAACAACGGTACTAATTATTATGGCAACTTTGGAATTGACTTTAAAAGCTATGTTACTGTTTGGATATTTTATGTTGTTTAGACAAGAGAGATGGCATAAGCATCTGTTGATTATGTTTATTATGATATCAATATTATTTGTATCAAGTGAAATTATGTTAAAATCTTCCAATATAGCTATGTGAAGGTAAATAGATGAGTATAAATAAAATAGCCAAAGAGGTATTTGAAATAGAATCAAAAGAGATAGCAAATTTAGCTTCACTTTTAACTAAAGATTTTGAAAATGCAATAAAAGCAGTTTTAGATACAAATGGAAAATTTATTATTTCTGGTATGGGAAAATCAGGAATAATTGGTAAAAAAATTGCAGCTACTTTAGCTAGTACAGGAACACCTAGTTTTTTCTTACATCCAGGGGAAGCTTATCATGGTGATCTAGGTATGATAGAAAAAGAGGATATATTACTACTTATCTCTAACTCTGGCGAAACAGATGAAGTATTAAAAATAGTACCATTTTTAAAGTCTCAAGGAAATATAACTATATCAATGAGTGGAAACCCATCATCAACATTAGCTAAAAATACAAATTATCATCTTAATATTGCAATAAAAAAAGAAGCTTGCCCTTTACAATTAGCTCCTATGAGTTCAACAACAGCAACACTAGTAATGGGTGATGCAATAGCTGTGGCACTTATGAAACTTAGAAATTTTAAAGACAACGATTTTGCACTATTTCATCCAGGTGGAAGTTTAGGAAGAAGACTTCTAACAAACATACAAAGTGTTATGAAAAAAGAGAATTTGCCAATTTGTAGTTTAACAACAGATGTAAAAGATATAATACATACTATTACAGATGGAAAGTGTGGATTAGTAGTTGTTACAAATAGAGATACAAATCAAAGTGACATCTTAGGTGTCATCACAGATGGAGATATAAGAAGAGTTATGGAAACAAATGAGGAAAATTTTTTTAATTTAAAAGCTCAAGATATTATGAGTAAAAATCCAAAACAGATATCACAAAACTCTAAATTAATAGAAGCTAGTGATATAATGGGTAAAAATAAAATCAACTCATTGTTAGTAGTTGATGAAAATGATAAATTAGCTGGTATTGTACAGATGTATGATTTAGGTATATAATTAAAAATAGGGATAAAAATATGGTTTTAATGATAGATAATTATGATAGTTTTACATACAATATTGTGCAATATTGTTTAGAGTTAGGAGCTGACTTAAAAGTGATTAGAAATGATGAATTAAGTGTAGAAGAGATAAAAGCCTTAAATCCCCAAAAAATTATACTATCCCCTGGTCCATCAACTCCAAATGAAGCAGGAGTATGTTTAGAAGTGATAGAAAAATTATCTGATACAACACCTATACTTGGAATATGTCTAGGGCATCAATCTATTGCACAAGTATATGGAGGGGAAGTTATAAGAGCTCCAAAGATGATGCATGGTAAAACATCCCAAATAGAAGTATTATGTGATGATATAATTTTCAAAGGATTACCTAAAAAAATTACCCAGACAAGATATCACTCTCTT
>JAYEIM010000188.1:0-2321 GCA_034660095.1 Campylobacterota bacterium
GTGGATTTAGAGTAGCAAATCGTGCAAGTGTTGCTGAACTAGTCGAAAATATCGACCACATAAAAGCTACACATAATGGGTATAATAAAATAGGTGTATTACATACAAGAGAATGGACCTTTGAAGAGGATAAAATCATTATAAAAGATAGTTTAAATAATGAGTGTAATGCTATCGCAAGACTTCATTTTCATCCAGATGTAACTGAGAGTGAAATTAAAAATAAAATAATTTTTAATTCTCCATTTTCAATTCTCAATTATAGCTATGCAGAAGAATTTAATAAAACTCAAAAAGCATTTGTTGTAGAAATAGAATTTAATAAAGAGTTAAAGGTGGAGATAAGTATATGAAAATATTAATATTAAGCTTTTATTATGAACCAGATTTAAGTGCTGGTTCATTTAGAACAACTGCATTAGTAAATAGCTTAAAAAAAGTTATCAAAGAAGTTGATTGCATAGACATAATTACTACTAAACCAAATAGGTATGGAAGTTTTACCCAAGTTGCTAAATCTATAGAACAATTAGAAAAAAATATCAATATAAATAGAATAGAGTTGGGGACTCATAAAAGTGGATTTGTTGATCAATCAAAACTTTACCTTAAATTTACATTTGAAGTTATAAAACTTCTTAGAAAAAAAGAAAAATATGATGTGGTTTATGCTACTTCATCAAGACTAATGACTGCTTTTTTAGGTGCATTGATAGCCAATAAACAAAAAAGTAAATTATTTTTAGATTTAAGAGATATATTTACAGATACTTTAGAGTCTATATTTGCAAAGAGTAAGTTGAGATATATTATTCCAATTTTTAAAAAAATAGAAAAATATACTGTAAATTCAGCAAATCATATAAATCTTGTATCTAAAGGATTTGAGAATTATTTTAAAAATATAAATAATGATATTACATACAGTTTTTATACAAATGGAATTGATGATGTATTTTTAAATTATAACTTTAAATCCAGTGATGTGAATAATAAAAAAATTATTACTTATGCAGGTAACATTGGAGAAGGACAAGGTTTAGAAAAAATAATACCTCAAATAGCTAAAAGCATTGGAAATAATTATGAAATACATATTATTGGTGATGGGGGAAGAAAAAAAGCATTGGTAGAAAATATTAAAGATATAAAAAATATCAAGTTATTTGATCCAATTAATCGAGAAGAATTACTTGAAATATATAAAAACAGTGACATATTATTTTTGCATTTGAATGATTATGAAGCATTTAAAAAAGTATTGCCTTCCAAACTTTTTGAATATGCTACTGCAAATAAATTTATAATAGCTGGTGTTGGTGGGTATGCAAAAGAATTTATAGAAGAAAATATATCTGATTCAATTGTATTTAAACCTTGTAATATTGATGATTTTAATAATAAATTTAAAGAGATAAAAAACTTTAATAATATTGATAGAAGTGATTTTATAGATAAATTTAAAAGGGAAAATATAATGGATTCATTAGCTAAAGAGATATATAAAATATGAAACTTTTAATCACAGGTTCAAATGGTTTCATAGGAAACTACTTCATAAACAACTACAAAGATAAATACAATATAAAATCGTTTAGTTTTTTAAATGACAACATCAATACTTTAGATTGTAATGATACAGATATAGTTTTTCATCTTTCAGCTTTAGTTCATCAAATGGGTGGTGCAAGTAAAGAAGAGTATGAAAAAGTAAATGTAACACAAACTATAGAGTTAGCAAAAAAAGCAAAGGATAGTGGTGTAAAACAATTTGTATTTATGAGTACGGTTAAGGTATATGGAGAAGAAACAAATACAGCATATACAGAAACAAGTGATTGTAAGCCACAGGATGATTATGGTAAGAGTAAATTAAAAGCTGAAGTTGAACTTCAAAAACTTGAAGATGAAAGTTTTAAAGTAAGCATAGTTAGAACTCCTATTGTTTATGGATATGGTGTAAAAGCAAATATAAAAAATCTTGTAAATCTTGTAAATAAAGTACCTATTTTACCATTTGGAAAAATAGAAAATAATAGATCTATGGTATTCGTCGGTAATCTTTGTCATTTGGTAGATGAAGTTATAAGACAAGATAAAGCAGGTATATTTTTAGCTTCTGATGATGAACCACTTAGTACTACAAGGTTAATAGAGTTAATTGCTCAAGGATTGGATAAAAAAGTATATCTTATAAAAATACCATTTTTTGAGAGTTTATTGAAAATAGTTAAGCCATCATTTCATAAAAGACTTTATGGAAGCTTAGAAGTTGATAATGGTGTAACTAAGAAGATGTTGAATTTGATTAATCCTTATAG
>JAYEIM010000189.1:0-2319 GCA_034660095.1 Campylobacterota bacterium
AACACTTTCTGATTCTTTTTGCATTAGACTTGATGTATCTACAAATATTTTATAATCTTTTTCTACTAATGTTTCAAATATATCTCTATTCAAAATGCTAATTCCTCCTTTTTATTTGTCTAACGCTTGACTTAAGGAACAATGACCCCTCAATCAGTTTACTAATTTCTTTTTATAACCATTAGATGATAGCTAGTTTAGGCTTAATAATTTCGTGGGGTCACTTGTTTCTTTTCAAGGCTTTGTTATCTTTTAATTGATATGTAACTTTTGTATCAGTAATAATAATTAATCTTTTTTGAGATAAAATATTAATTAGATTATCTATTTTATTTTTAGATAAACTTATTCCAGATAATGACATTATTGTATTTGATAAAGTTTCTATTTTTCGTGGTTTAGCATTTCCTCTTTTAATTAAATAATCAACAATTATCTCAATTTGTTCATCGATTGATATAAGTTCAAAATTTGATTGTTTTGAAATTGGTATTTTATTATTATCTTTTAATTGATATGTAACTTTTGTATCAGTAATAATAATTAATCTTTTTTGAGATAAAATATTAATTAGGTTATCTATTTTATTTTTAGATAAACTTCTTCCAGATAATGACATTATTGTATTTGATAAAGTTTCTATTTTTCGTGGTTTAGCATTTCCTCTTTTAATTAAATAATCAACAATTATCTCAATTTGTTCATCAATTGATATAAGTTCAAAATTTGATTGTTTCATAATTGGTATTTCATTAATATTACTATATCTATAAATTGAAACTTTCTTTTCTTTTAAATGATTAATTAATATATCAAAACCAGTATCTTTAGATATTATATGAAAAAACCCTTCAGGGTCTTTTTCATATAGTTTTCCAAGATAAAATGTAATATGAAAATCTAAAGCATTTTTTCCATTTCCATTGATAATAATATATTCTGCATTATTTCCTAAATTTTGCATTGATGTAGCTAATTCAATTGGTATTTTTGTTTGGTTAGCACCAACAAAAATAATAATTTTAAATGGATAACTATTTGGAATTTCAAATGATGTGGGCTGAACATTCTCAAAATCTATAAAAATATAATTATTTCTAATTTTCTTTAAATTACTCAAGTTTTTTCCTTTTAAATATTTGACTGCTAAGATAACGGCTGAGTTGAAAAACAAGTGGGTGATACGACTTTAAAATTCAATCTTTTAAATTTTATCAAATCGACACTTAAAAGCTGAGTTTATCGGCAGTGTACACTTGTTTTTCTTTCCAACGCTTTGTTAGATGTTGCATTACTTTAAAGCTAAAATTATTACAGTGATGTTCCACATTCTGCACAAAATTTAGCATTTGCTTCATTTAGTGTTTCACACTTAGAACATTTATTGTGTGATAATTCATATAGTTTAGCTTGTCTTAACGATGCAATATATATTGTTGATGGGATTGTTACTCTAAATGCTGGACCTGCAATATCAAAAAGTGTCCATGCAGTTGTTAATGCAAGACCTACAGGTCCTGCAAAAGCACCCAACCATTTTGTTGATGTTTGATAAACAACAAAAGGAACTGTTTTTCCTAAAATCTTTGTTCCTATAATATAAATTAATTTTGTTAATAATTTATATGCAGTAAAACCTGCTTGTTTTATAGCTACTCTAGCTATGATTAAAACAGCTTGTTTTGAATAGTCTGTTGCTTTAGGGTCAATACCTTTAGCAAAATCCTCTAACTCTTGTGGAGTCATTTTTTCAACTGCTTCTTCTGTCATTTTTGTGACTAATGCTAATTCCATTGTGTTTAACGAAGCACCGTCTGGCATATTAACTTTCATTTGTTTACATACATCTTCTAGTATTTCACTATATCCAACACCATACCCTCTCCACATATTGGCAAATGTATTACCTCCAAATCTTTCATAGTCATCTATAATTTCATATACATATTTTTGATGGTTGGGATAGTGTTCTTTGTATTCATCTTTACTATCTAATTTTGATGTAGAACTATCTGTTAATATTTTAACTAATGGTGCTAACTCTTCATTTGTACAATGTTCTAAGAATTTTATACTTGAATAAAGTCCATCTTCAAAAACTATCTCTTTTTTTTCACTCATATTTAATCTCCAGTTATTTAATTTGTGCTAAATAAATAGTCACATTTTAAATTTACAGTGAAACTTATCATCTAACGCCATAGTTGAAAAACAAGTGGGCGAAACGAATTTAAAACTTTAGCTTTTAGGTTTATTAAATCGATACTTAAAAGCTGGGTTTTTCGGCACATTACACTTGTTTTTCTTCCAACGAATTGT
>JAYEIM010000190.1:0-2318 GCA_034660095.1 Campylobacterota bacterium
TGGACAATATAGAAAAGAAAAATATAGATGGTGGTGTTTATAAATTGACAGGTCCAGAAACACTTAATCTGGCGATTGGAGAAAATAAAGTTAATTTCAGATATTACCGCTTAACTTGTGTGCAGGGTAGTTTTACAAATGAGCACTTTCAATATATCGATAAACCCCGTGGTAAATGGACATATACGGAGAATGAGAACTTACTCAAAAAAGAAAAAAACAATAAATAGTTATTAAATTATTAATACTATCAGAGGAGGTATATAATGCATAAGGCTGCAATATTAGAATTAGGTAATGGGCATACCGAAACTATCTATAGTCAAACTCTTTTTTTAAATTCGCATAACTACGAAGTTCATTTAATTGCAAATAAGTCTCATCAATCACGCATTAAAAGTTTTAAAACGGTTGATTCCTTCTTATATATTGATACAGACAAAAATAAAATAAAACAGTATTACCAGATTAAAAAATATTTAAAATATAATAATATTAATATATTAGTTATTAATACTGCTGCTTGGAGTGTAATAAGTTTCTTACCCTTTATGTTATTCGGAGTCAAAATAATAGGAATTACTCATGGTTTGGAAAAGTTAAGAAATAGTTTTTCTCAAAAATTATTATCTCTGAAAATAAAAAAGTATTTTGTTTTAAGCGAACAGCTATTTGATAATGCAAAAAAAGAGTTTTCTTTAGAGTTTTCTTATTTCTATCCAATGTTTTTTCAAAAACAAGGAAATATTGACTTAGAAAAAAAAAGAGATGAACTTTGGATTACAATTCCTGGGCAACTAGAGTATAAAAGGCGAGACTACATATCATTAATAAAAAATCTACCTAATTATATTCCAGATAGTATTAAGTTCATAATATTAGGTTCCTGTAATAATCATGATGGACACGACTTTATAACTAAATTAAAGTCTAAAAAAATTGACAAAAATTTTATTTTTTTTGATACTTTCGTTGATGATAAAATTTTTCACAACTATTTGCTTAAATCTGATCTTATACTACCACTTCCACCTTATAATAGTAGATATTTAAATAATGCTATATCTGGTACTTATAACTTAGCTTATGCTTACTCAAAAGCTCAACTTTTACCTCTCCATTGCGAGCAAATCAAAGACTTTTCAAATAAAGCTATATTTTATGATGAAAATGATTTGTATAACCTGATTACAAAAACGGAAAAACTTAAAGCAAAAATTTTATATATTGAAAAAAATCTACTATCTGACACAAAACTTTCTTTGAAATATCAATCAAAAAAATATGTAGATTTTATTAATAATTAATACCAGTTTTTCATTAGTTTTTTACTATGTTGAAGTTTACTTTTAATCTATATCAGCTGGAATTTCTCTGTATATATTACTTTAAAGTGCTAAAAACAGTACTGCTTTATTGGGATGCATAGCGTGTTAAAAACTCTTTTCTGGTTATTGCGTAAATTTTCAAAATAAAATTTTACTATAATGTCAATGGTTATAAAAATAACTTCTTATAAGGACTCACAATAAATATGAATGACCTAATCGAAAAATCTTCTAATGCAAAGAACCTTTTTGTAATTAAATCACCGTTACAAATGATAAATGCTTTTGAAGCAATTGACTACTTTAAACTAACTAACAACATTTTAATTGTTGTTGAAAATGCTACTTCAAAGAATGTATTACAAATCCACAACCTGATTCAACAGCACAATTGGATTGAAGTGATAATAATTCAACATGGAAAGTCTAAGTTCTTTCAATACTTAAAACTAATACATTATTTAAAAAAGATTCAATTTAACTTCATGATTATTGGTGACCTTGGGAATGTGACAAAAGCAATACTAGCTAATGTAAATAAAAAAATTATATATTATATTGATGACGGAGCTGCAACACTTAAAGACTACAACAATTACATTAAAGTTGGCAAAATCAATAAAAACAACTTTAAAGAATTTAGATACATTTTATTTGGCTTGAAAATATTTGTAAAAGATACAATTAATATGTTTACTTTTCTAGACTTGGAACCTTCTGAAATAAAAGTTATAAAACACAACTTTAATTACTTTAAAAACAAACTTATTAAAGATTTTACTCACTCGGAGAATATCTACTTTCTAGGCCAACCATTAGAAGGTTACATAAAAGAAGAAACGTACATCAACTATCTCACCTCGCTAATCAGAAAGTTTCCAAATAAAAAAATAATTTATATGTCTCATAGATCTGAAAATACATCACAAAAACATCAAGTTAAAGCATTAGAAAATGATTTATTTAAATTTGTAGAAAATGAAATGCCAG
>JAYEIM010000191.1:0-4709 GCA_034660095.1 Campylobacterota bacterium
AAAAAAGTTGAATTTATCCTTGATCTGCTTGGATATGAGTTTTCACTTAGACCCAAAGGATATCCACCTACACTTGAGGAGTTACAAGATGACAGAAGGTAGATTGAAAGTATTTATAAATCAGACACATAGTGGTAATCTAAGCTATGAAGATGATAAATATAAAAAAATATAGTTCGATCACAAGGAGATTTTGAAGAAGATAATCATTATGCTAAATATTTAGAGACAAGTAGATCAAAATACTTAAAGACTAAACATAAATATAATCAACAAAATAATATTATTATTCATAAATTTATTCAGAAAAATATCAATAAAATAATCAGTATTGCATTCAATCCAACAAAGGATAGTATACATTATAATAGAAAAAGTGGAGAATTATATATAGATATGCAATTAGGAGAACAATTTTATAGATTTTTTAAAAAACTTGATAAAACTGTGGCTAAAGATATATATTATAAATTTAAAGGTGATGAAACTCCAAAAGTTAATATAAGTTTTTATTTTGATGAGAAAACTAATAAGATAACTATAGATAAAATTATCTTAAATGCTTATGGTACTTTTCTAAAAAATATTAGTAATAATTTTATAAAATAAGACAAAACATAACAATTGTTTAATCTTAAAAAGATAAAATAATAAAATAAAAAAGGAAAGAACCAATGGCAAACACCTCAAAAACATTTAGACTATTTTTAAGCTCAACATTCAATGACCTCAGAGCAGAGAGAGATAAACTTCAAGCAGAAGTATTTCCTCGTCTTAGAGAATATTGTGATAAACATGGTTTTTCATTTCAACCTATTGATCTTAGATGGGGTGTTAGTAGTGAAGCAGGTAATGATCAAAAAACTATGCAAATATGTATAGATGAAGTAAAAAGATGTAAAGATGCACTTACCCCTCATTTTGCAATAATGTTAGGGGAGAGATATGGTTGGATACCACTACCAGCTTCAGTAGAAGCAAATGAGTTTGAACAAGTAAAAAATATAATACTATCTAAATATGAAGAAAATAGTAAAGAAGTAGAGTATATAAACCAATGGTACAAAAAAGATACAAATGCAATACCATCAGAGTATAAACTACAAGCAAAACTAACTAAAGAACATCAAGACTGGGACTACTGGGGAGATGTAGAAAGCGTCTTGCGAAATGCATTTAAAAAAGTAGTAGAAAATGAACTAAAAGAAACACTTACAGATAAACAAAAATCAAAATATATAAAAAGTGCAACAGAACAAGAGATAGTAGAAGGACTGTTTGAAAATGTACAAAATAAAGAAAATATATACTTCTATAGTAGAGACTTCATAAACCTAGATGAGTTAAGTACTAATAACCCAGAACTATTAGAACAACTAGAACTAAAAGATAAAGAATATACTAAAATAGACCCAACATATAGTATAAATATAAAACACTTCTCAGACTTTAAAAACTTTACAGAAAACTCGCTTGATAGTGAAATAAGACCATTTCATCAAAAACTACAAAATAAGATAAAAGATTCAATACCAACAGAAAATACAAAAGAGTATAAACTAACACTAGATACAAACCTATCAAGAACACAAGATAGTGTAACACAAACACACCTACAACAGTTCTGTGATGATTTTGAAAAAGATATCATGAACTCTATACAAAAAGAGATAGCTAACTTTCAAGAGCAAGATAAACAAACAATGGAGTTAAACTCTCAAGATGAGTTTAAAAAAGAAAAGTCAAAGATATTTGTAGGAAGAGAGGAGTTTATAAACAAAATCGACACCTATATCACAAGTGAAGACTCAAATGCTCCACTTGTGATACACGCAGATTCAGGATCGGGTAAATCGGCTCTTATGGCAAAAGTTATATCAAATACACAAGAAAATCATCTAAAAGAGAATACAGAAAATACAACTCTAGTATATAGATTTGTAGGGACTTCAGAACTATCAAATAGTCCTATAAATCTGCTAAAGTCTGTATACCAAGAGTTAAGTTCAAATGAAGAGTTAAAAACTATATGTGATGAGTATATAAGTGAAAATGAACTTAATATTGATACAGTTATAGGTGATGAAAAAGAGCTTAGCAAGATGCTAGCAAACTTGATAGAAAACTATCCAAGTGAAGATGAAAGTAAACTTATATTTTTTATAGATGCACTTGATCAGTTTATCATAAAAGATAAACTGGACTGGCTCCCTAGAAGTTTAAAGGCAAATACTAAGATCATCATATCAACTCTACCTGATACATATCAAGGTATAGACTATCTTCCAAGACTAAAACAAAAGTATAAAGATGAGTCAAACTATCTGTTTTTAGAACCATTTGATAGTAGAGAAGCTGACTCTATGATAGATGAGTATTTAGCTTCTTTTCAAAGAGTGCTAACAGTTGCTCAAAAACAAAAAGTATTAGATGCCTTTACTCAAAGTGGATCTCCACTATACTTGAAAGTACTACTTGAGGAAGCCAGTGAATGGTCATCTTATACTATAGTTGAAGGTGATGATTATAACTATCCAAAAGAGTTAGATGAACTAATTGCAAGATTATTTAAAAGACTTCATACCTACTCACACCATAGCTTGCCACTTGTAAACTATGCATTTGCATATATAGCATGTAGTAAAGATGGACTTCCTGAACCTGAGTTGTTTGATATACTAACTCAAGAAAAAGATATCATGGATGATGTGTCAAATGAGTTCTATCCAAGACCTAGTAGACTTCCTACAGCTGTATGGGCTAGACTATACTCACAAATGTCACACTATCTCTCAGTAAAAGAGGTAGATGGTATGGATCAGATAAGCTTCTTTCATAGAAAGTTCAACGAGGGAGCATATAAACTTATAGGAGATAAAGTAACAGCACATACAAACTTAGCAGACTTTTATGAAAAAGTATACAACAAAGAGTTAGATGTACAAACTACAGAAGAATCAGCACTTACAGAACTACCATACCAACTTATCATGTCAAATCAAAAAGAAGCTTCACTAGAACTACTTACAAACTTTGAATTTCTTATGAAAAAGTTCAAACTAAATAGAACTCAAGAGGTACTTGAAGATTATGCTTTAGCAAAAGCTCAAGGGATGAATGATGAGTAAAAATATAGAGTCAAAAGAAGAGATAGATTTAAAAGAAAAGTTTTATATATTTGATAACTTTATCACTTCAAATACGCATATACTAGAAAGAGGAGATGAGCAGTGGGATAGCTCAAAGATATTTTTTCAACTCTCTATTGAACATGCAAACAATTCACCGCTTACTCATGAGGCTGAGAGGTTTGAAGATGATGGTAAGGTTGATTTTGATTATGTTCGAGATGTGAATCGTGATGAAGAGATTTATATCAGTCCTTTGGTCGCTATTTTAGAGGGGCTAAATGGTATTGAAATATTAGATAATGAAAATTTTATTTCTTACTCAGAAGATAAAACCTTAAGAGTATGGGATAAAAATAGTTACGAATGTTTGTTTGTTTTAAAAGGGCATAAAGGCAGTATTAAAGGTGTAGAAATATTGCCAAATAAAAACATACTTTCATATTCTTCCGATGCAACATCAAGAATTTGGGATAAGGATAGTTATGAATGCATCGCAGTGCTAGAGGGTCATGAAGATTGGATTAGTGGTGTTAAAATACTAGAAAATCAAAACATACTCTCTTATTCATATGATAATACACTTAGAGTATGGAATAAAGAAAGTTTTGAATGCATCGCAGTGCTAGAGGGTCATGAAGATACGATAGAAGATGTCAAAATACTAGAAAATCAAAATATACTTTCTTATTCTGCAGATGATAAAACACTTAGAATTTGGGATAAAAATAGTTATCAGTGCTTAAATATTCTTGGAAATGATGAAGATTGGTGGGAAAGAGATATTGAAATCCTTCCAAATCAAAATATTCTTACATATACACATGATGAAACACTTAGAATTTGGGATCAGGATAGTAATGAATATTTAGCTGTTCTTAAAGGTCATGAAGATGAAATAAATGGCACAGTAATATTACCAAATAAAAATATACTTTCTTATTCTAAGGATAAAACATTAAGAATTTGGAATAAAGATAGTTATGGGTGCATAGCTGTTCTTGAGGGACATGAGGAAAATGTTAGGGGTGTAAAAGTATTACCAAACCAAAATATAATTTCGTATTCTGAGGATAAAACATTAAGAATTTGGGATAAAGATAGTTATGAGTGCATAGCTGTTCTCAAAGGTCATGAAGATAGTGTATATCATATTGAAATATTGTCAAATCAAAATATACTTTCTTATTCTGATGATAAAACACTAAGAATTTGGGATAAAGATAGTTATGAATGTCTAGCAGTATTAGAAGGTCATGAAGGTTACATAAGTGGGATTGAAATATTGTCAAATCAAAATATACTTTCTTATTCTGATGATAAAACATTAAGAATTTGGGATAAGGATAGTTATGAATGCATCGCAGTGCTAGAGGGTCATGAGGGTAGAATAGATTATATAAAAATATTACCAAACCAAAATATAGCTTCATATTCAAATGATAAAGCAGTAAGAATATGGGATACTTTAAATATAAAATATAGTAATAGAGAGATAATTAATAAACGGTTTAAGAATCAGTTTACATCTAATCAAAATATAATTTCCTATTCATATGATAATACGCTAAGAGTATGGGA
>JAYEIM010000191.1:4809-11573 GCA_034660095.1 Campylobacterota bacterium
TAAAAATAGTTATGAATGCTTAGCAGTTCTAGAGGGTCATGAAAAGGGTATCATTACTACAAAAGTACTGTCTAATCAAAATATAATTTCCTATTCATATGATAATACGCTAAGAGTATGGGATAAAAATAGTTATGAATGCTTAGCAGTTCTAGAGGGTCATGAAAAGGGTATCATTACTACAAAAGTACTGTCTAATCAAAATATAATTTCCTATTCATATGATAATACGCTAAGAGTATGGGATAAAGATAACTATAAGTGTTTAGCTATTCTTAAGGGTTATCAGTATTTAATCCTATCAAATGACAACATTCTTTCTTACTCAAGGGACGGTACACTAGGAGTTTGGGATAAAGACAGCTATAGGTGTTTATCAGTTTTGGAAGGTCATGAAGCTTATATAAGTGGTTTTAAAATACTACCAAATAAAAATATACTTTCTTATTCTGAGGATAAAACATTAAGAATATGGGACAAAGATAGCTATGAATGTCTAGCAGTATTAGAAGGTCATGAAGGTTACATATATGGGATTGAAATATTGTCAAATAATAATATAATTTCTTATTCAAAGGATAAAACACTAAGAGTTTGGGATAAAGATAGTTATGAATGTTTAGCAGTTCTTGAAGGTCATGAGGATAGTATAGAATATATAAAAATATTACCAAACCAAAATATAGCTTCATATTCAAATGATAAAAGATTACGAATTTGGGACAAAAATAGCTATGAGTGTTTATCTACTCTTAAGGGATACTACTATAAATGTGGAGGTATTAAAATATTAGGAAATCAAAATATACTTGCACATTCAGATAATAATACATTAAAAATTTTGGAGAGATATAGCTATAAATCTATAAAGACTTTAGATGTAAATAGTATTAGTATAAATATTTTAGTAAATGATAATATTGCATTATTATCAAAAGTTAGTCCAAAAATAGATATATTGGATAAAAATACTTATAAATGTATAGTAACTATAGACAAAAACAATATAGATAAATATTACTATGAATTAACAAGCCTCGATGATATATTAGACAGTAAAGATTTCATATATGCAAATTATTTCAAAGAAAACCATCTAAGCATAATAGACAAAAAAACAAACCAAAAACTACAATGGCATTCAAACTATAAACCAGAAGTAAATGCACTTTTAGGTGAAGCTATTACTATAAATGATGGTGAAAATGGTCGTATTTTAAAAGTAATAAAGCAAAAACAATGATAAATATAATTATCATTTAAAGAATAAAGTTAAATAGATGAGAGATAAAATAATCAATAAAAGTGATTTTAAATTAAAAGTAACATTAGATAGATACAATGATATATGTAGAGATGTGTACCAATACATGGAAAGTGACTTTAAACATCAGGATATAGATATATTTTATTATATAGAAAAGATCTATAAAGTATCAAAAGCTACAATAGAGCAAGATGAATCAAGTCAGATGGCATATATAAGAGAGTTAACGCTATATTTATTGGTTAATTATTCTAAAACCACTCCTGAAGATATAGTAAATAGCTTTTCAAATATCACAATAGCAGATTTAAGTTACTATGAAAATGATGAAATATTAAGTGATAAATACTGGGAAGAAACTAAAAGAATTTTGAATGATTATAAAATTGATTATTTAAATTTTATAGAGGAATATTTACATAAAATTGAAAATTTAGAATTATCTGAATTTTTTGATAATATAAATAAAAAGACAAAAGGGTATAAGTAGAGTGACCTTAGGTAAACTAGAACGAGCAGAGATAACAAATATATCTTTGAAAACTTTAGATCTATTACTTAACAACTTAGGGTATGAGATCGATTTTATTAAAAAAAATAATTTAGGAATACTAACTTTAGATCAGATAACTGATAAAAACAATAGTAAAAAACTATAGAGGAAAATGATGAGTAAAAATATAGAGTCAAAAGAAGAGATAGATTTAAACGAAAAGTTTTATATATTTGATAGCTTTTTAACATCCAATAAGAATATTATAGAAAGAGGAGATGATCAGTGGGATAGTTCAAAGATATTTTTTCAGCTTAGTATAGAGCATGCAGATAATTCACCGCTTACTCATGAGGCTGAGAGGTTTGAAGATGATGGTAAGGTTGATTTTGATTATGTTCGAGATGTGAATCGTGATGAAGAGATTTATATCAGTCCTTTAGTTGCTATTTTAGAGGGGCATCAAGGTTCTATACTTGGCATGAAAATACTAGAAGATGGAAATTTATTTACATATTCAAATGATGGAACAGCCAAAATTTGGGATAAACACAACTATAGATGTTTAGCTACTCTTAAAGGGCATAAACGCTTTGTGGATGGTCTTGAGTTATTGGAAAATAAAAATTTTCTAACTTATTCAGAGAATACTATAAAAATATGGAATAATGAAACCTATGAATGTATTAGTACTTTAAAACATGGAGAGGAATGTATTTTAAATATAAATATAGATATGTTAAATTATAAAAATATAGTTTCATTTTCAGAAGATAACAGTGTGAAAATATGGGATATGAATTATAAAGAATTAGCCATAATTAAAGGGCATGATGACAGAGTCTCAGGAATAGTTATTTTAAACAATAATAATATATTATCATATTCAAGAGATTCAAATTTAATGATTTGGGATAAAGATACTTTTGAATGTGTTAAAGTACTAAGTGGTCATAGTGATTGGATATTATCAGTTAATATATTGAATAATAACAACATCCTTTCCACATCAAAAGATGGAAGCTTAATAATATGGGATAAAGATACATATAAATGTTTAGTTACAATAAAAGAGTACTCACCTTTAATAACTAGAAACTCTTTTTCTATGCAAGTAAAAATAAGTAGTGTTAGAATACTAAAAAATAATAATATTATATATGCTCATGATGAAGATGTTAAAATAATGGACAAGAATAATTATAAAAGAATTATTACACTAAAAGGACATACTGACCATATTTTAGATATAAAAATTTTAGAAAAAAATAAAATAATTTCATATTCCTTTGATAATACAATTAGAATTTGGAATATTGACAATGGTAAATGTATTGGAATACTGAAGGGTCATAAAGCTTATATAAATGGACTAATTATTTTATATAATAATAATATATTATCATATTCAGATGATAAAACAATTAGAATTTGGGATAATAATAATTACAATTGTATTGCCATACTACAAGGACACGAAAGCATAATTTATGATATAGAGGTATATAAAAATAACATTATTTCTTACTCGGAAGATAAGAGTATAAGAATATGGGATATATTAACCTACACTTGCATAGGCGTAATGTATGGAGAAGAAAGTGCAGTTAAAAATATTAAGCTTCAAGATAATAAAATCATTTCAGATACAGGTACAAATCAATTAAGAATATATGATTTGAATTTATTAAAATATTCAAATAAATTAAATTCAAATAAAATATTTACTAATATTTTATTATACAACAAAAATATACTTTCTGTATCACACAATGGAACTGTAGCAGTTTGGGACAAGGATACTTATAAGTGCATAGCAACAATAGAGGGATACGAAAACAGATTTATAAGAGATTACACTGATAACATAGAAATTTTACCAAATAAAAATATACTTACACGACAAAATGATGATACATATAAAACTTGGGATAAAGATAACTATAAATGTGTACAAACTTTAAATAGTTATATTAAAGACGAACCAAGTAATATGAATAATGAAATGATTTTTAATAAAATTAATAGTTATAATGAAAATATAACAGAGCTTAAAATCTTAAATAATAACAATATCATTACATTCTCAAGAAAAGAGTCAGTATTGAAAGTATGGGATAAAGATAGTCATAAAAATATTTTTAAAATAAAAGGGCATAAAAATAATTTAAGAGGTGTTGAAATTCTTAAAAATGGAAATATACTCTCTTGGGCTGAAGATTGTAGAATTATAGTCTTTAATAATAACTTTGAGTCTATTCGAACTATTAATTATGATATTAATTTCAATAAGGAAGAATATTTTGGAGATTTTATTACAGGAGCTAAAATATTAAAAAATAATGATATTTTAATATCTTTCTATCAGAGTATCAGTAAACTTTTAAATAAAAACAGCTACGAATATGTACTTGGTATTTGTGGTGAAGTTGAATTTACAAAAAATGACAATATCGCAAATTACTGTGGAAATTCAATAGAAATTTGGGATAAATATACTTATAAAAAAGTTACTGAAATTACTAAATTTAATATAGACAAATATTATAAATCATTACCAAATTTTGGGAAAAGATTAGATGATGAAAAATACATTTATGCAAACTATTTCAATGAATATCATCTAAATATAATAGATAAAAAAACAAACCATAAATTACAATGGCACTCAAACTATGAACCAGAAGTCAATGCACTTTTAGGTAAAGCAGTTACCATAAATGATGGTGATAATGGTCGCATTTTAAAAGTGATAAAACAAAAGAATAAGGCTAGCTAAGATGGGAGGTACTTTTTGGGATTATTTAGACAGGGGAGACTATAAAAATGCAATTAATTGTGTACCTGCAAATAATTTTGCTTTTATATTTTCTCAGTATTATGATGGTACGAGTGTTGATAAAAGTTTTGAGGTTTTAGGTATAGTTTCATACTATTTAGATAGAGATTATTCCTCTTGTGATATAGCAGATTTTGGGAATAGTATATTTGAAAATAGTACTAGTTATTGCAAGGTTGATCATAGTGAGTGTATGATCTTTGATGAACTATATGATGTCTGGTTGGTTGAAATATTTTTATTGGCTATAGCAAAGGTTAAATCTAAAGAGGATGAAGAGTACATATCTGCAGTTCTTTTAGACCAAGATAAGACAATAGAAGATTATAAAGATATCAAGTTAAATAAAGAAAAAGGAAATCAATAAATGGATAAAAGCATAAGTAAAGATAAACTAAACCAATACAAAGTAAAAAACATATTTAAAGCGATGATGAAACATGATAGTTATATAGTAAATATCATAGCCATTATTGGGGTGATACTAGCTACTTGGGGATTTGTAGTTTCACATAAAATAACTGGAATTGACTACAACTTATACAATAGTATATATTCTACTATACGATTATTTGCTTTTGATTTGGATGCTCCTGATTTAAAGGCAGATTTGATATGGCAACTTGAAGTATCAAGATGGATGATAGCTTTTTTCATGTTCTACTACATCGCTAAAGGTATCATACTTATAGCAAAAACAAAATATGAACTGTTTAAACTAAGTATATTTGGTGGAGGTCATGTGATCATATGTGGTTGTGGAGAAAAGGGAAGGACTTTAGGGGAAGATTGGCTAAAAAAATATCCCAATACAAAGTTATTTTACATAGAATCTGATCTGTTAAATAGTAATATTGAAACACTCCAAGAGTTAGGTGCTATAGTTATACATGGAAAAGCACAAGAGGAGTTGATACTAAAAAAACTAAAAGTCAATAAAGCAAGTCATTTTATAGCAACTACAAATGATACTACAAATATGGAAATCATATCAACACTCACAAAAGTACTAAAAAACAAAGAGTACAAAAGATTTACACATCTAAAATGTTTTGTACATCTACAGCATAGTGAGTTTTATGATTTTTTTATGGCTACTAGGTTTAATGCAGATGATAATATGTTGGATATCAAGGTTTTTAATATCTATAGTAACTCAGCAAGAATGCTTTTTAATGATAAGATAAACAATAGAATATTGGGTGACAATGTATTTAAAGATAAAACTTCTATAGTAGATAAAAAAAGCCAAGTAAAAGTAGCAATATTTGGATTTGGTAAGTTAGGGGAAAACATACTACTTCAAGCACTTCATTTAGGACACTTTTACAATGAAACACCGATAAAAGTCACTGTAGTATATGATCAAGATAGAGATATAAATAAAAATATTGAAGATGAGTTTAACAAACAATACGATGTATTAAAAGAACAACACAACGGAAAGTATTGGGATGTAGAGATTATAGATGATGGTGACTTTTTAAAAGATGAAAATGGAAAAGAGAAAAAGATGGACTATACTCAGCTTATAGTAGCTTATGAAGATGAATTTGATGCACTATCAAATCTTATGAAACTTCTTAAAAGATACAACGATGAGATACTTACAAATAATATAGATGTATCAATATATTCAAATAGTTTTGAAAACACAGCACAAATCATACATGAAGATAAAAACAACAAAAAAGATACTGTTTTCAAGAAAGTACGAACATTTGGTATGTTAAAAGAGACTTGTAGTTATGATATGGTTATAGATCAAACACTTGACAAGAAGGCAGTTTTAAATAATAATCATTATAATGAACTCCACGGATATAACAAGGAAAATAAAACAGCACAAGAGCAGTGGAAAGAACTAGATATATTAACAAAAGATTCAAATAGATACCTTATGGATCACAACGAGATAAAAAAATCTTTAATAGAGAAGTTTATAAAAGAGTCAACTATGACATATGACTATAAAAGCACACGAGACAATATAGAACATAAATACTTTTATGATCATCAAAATATAAACTGGGATGATATGGGACTAGAAAACCACTCATATAGTACAAAACTTAGTGTTGATGAGATTGTAACACTAGCAAAAGCGGAACACAATAGATGGAATGCTTTTCATATATTAAATGGTTGGAAAAAGATGTCTGTTG
>JAYEIM010000192.1:0-11566 GCA_034660095.1 Campylobacterota bacterium
TCCTAAATATTTATTATTAGAAAATGTTGATAGATTATTAAAATCACCTGCTAGTCAAAGAGGTAGAGATTTTGCAATTATATTATCATCTTTAAATGCTTTGGGCTATGCTGTTGAATGGAGAGTAATAAATGCTAGTGAATATGGTATGCCTCAAAGAAGACGAAGGATATTTATATTTGCATCAAAAAAAGATACAATTTTTTATAAAAATTTAAAAAATAATTCTATAAATGATAATTTAAATAAAAAAGGATTATTTGCTAAAACTTTTCCTATTAAAGAGATTGATGATAAAAAAATAATATCCAAAAAATTAAGTGATGACCTAGTAAATATTACAGATAATTTCAATAAAAAAACACCCAAAACTAATGCTTTTTGGGAAACAGGATATATGATTGATGGAGTCTATTATACATCAAGAATAGAAGTAGACTATAATGGTAAATATTCTATTCTTGGAGATTTTTTACAAGATGAAAATGATGTACCCAAAGAGTTTTATATAAGTAATGAAGAATTAAAAAAATGGGAATACCAAAAAGGTTCAAAATCAATCGAACGAGTTAATAAAACTACAGGACATAAATATACATATTCAGAAGGAAGTATGGGATTTCCTGATTGCTTAAATAAACCATCACGAACTATAATTACAGGCGAAGGTGGAGCAAGTGCCTCAAGGTTTAAGCATGTAGTTAAAGTTAATGGAAAATATCGAAGACTAACACCAGTTGAATTAGAACAACTTAATATGTTCCCAAAAAACCATACAGAAGGTGTTACTGATACAAAAAGAGCATTTCTTATGGGAAATGCTCTAGTTGTAGGAATAGTCGAGAGATTAGGAAATAATATTTTAGAAGAGTTAAAAAATCAAGACATAAAAAAAGTCCTATTTTCAAAAGAACAAAACCCCCAATTTAACCAAGGAAAAATATGAAAACAAAATATAAAATACTAATAACAATTCTAGTATTAGGTGCAACTACATACTTATTCATAAACACACACAATATATCAAAGCACAAAATGAGCCTTGTGGAGACCAAAAAACTCTACGAATTAAAAAAAATAAAAGAAAAATATATAAACTCCCCTATCATTATAAAAAAAATTGAAGATTCCGCTAAAGATGTAAGAATAACCAACAAAGAGTACGATGAAATAAAAAAATTAATCCAAAAGGAAAACCGTGAAAAATAAGATGAAACACACACTGTATATACTAGAAAAATTAGAACTATTTTGGAGCATAACTGGAGGGCTACTATTCATATACATAATTTTCAACCTAATAGTCATACAAGATGCAAACATTCGAAGTTTATCAACACTTATCGAGTTCATGATAGTAATCTTCACTCTTTACCTGATACTTATATACACCCCACAAAAACTAGTAAAACTATGTCAATACATATCGGTAAAATATAATCTACCAACAACTCACGTTACGGATCTAAGACCAACAAGGAAAAAACGATGAATAGTAAACCAAAAATAACACTGTATATACTGGAGAAAATAGAACTAATATGGAGTACATTAGGAGCAGTATTATTTCTATTTATGGTAATTAAAACATTAGCAGATGTATTCTATCTAAATTCAACAAATTTTACAGATGGAAGCATAAATCTACTCTATTTATACATAATACTAATATATGCCCCTCAATTACTAGAAAAAATATGCCAACATATATCTGTAAAATACAATATACCCACAAGCCACACAGTAGACATCAGAAGACCAGTGAATCAAAATTACAAACTAACAATCAATGAAAGAAGATAAAAATGTCAATAATTAACAGCTACGATGAAGACTATGATAACACACCAGACAGCCATGATATAATATTATTATCAAGAAAAAACCTAAAACAAAATAATACACTATCAATAAAACTAAAATATAAAAACGGCTCAATCAATCAAGTTGATTTGAGCCTCAAAGACCTAAAAAGAATAGAGTTTAATTTTTCAAAAAGAAAATTAACTCAAACAAAAAAACACATAAACCAATTAAAAACAAATCGCCTGATGCGATTACCTAAAAATAAAAAATAATATCTTATTATTAAAATTAAATAGAATAATATTTAAATGTTATTGACAAAAGGAGATAAGAAAATATAATAAAACAATATATAGTGCTTTAGCAAAAGATTTATCCAAATATCAAAGGAAAAAATATGAACTTACATAAAAATAAAGATTTATTTAATGAAACATTAATAATAAAAACACTAAAATTTGCATATGAGAAAAAAGAGTCATAACTTTTGTTACCCAGTAATGAGCAAATAACGCTAATTATTTGCATCACCATTACAACTCACAATTTATAAACCTATTCGGCTAAAAATAGGCAACTCTAACGGAATTCCTGCTAGGTTATAAACCTAGCACTATCTTAATTACCAATTTCATTATAAGTATAAACATAAACAGATACCCCAGAAAATTAACATAAAAAAATCGCCCCAGTCGGAGCTGGTGCGATACAATCTAAACCCACCCAAGAGGGTAGGGCAACTAAACTACTTACTATCTTGCTTTACAGCCTCTTTTAGTTTTACACCAACTTTAAACTTCGCTACAGTAGACTCCGCAATTTGAATCTTAGCACCAGTTGATGGATTAACACCCTCTCTAGCCGCTCTCTTTGAAGTACTAAAAGTACCAAATCCTATAAAAGCAACACTATCGCCGCCAGCTAACGTGTCTGTAATTGTTTCAAGTGTTGCCTCTAATGCTGCGCCTGCATCTTTTTTTGTTAATCCTGCTTTGTCAGCTACCGCTGAAATTAATTCCGCTTTATTCATTTTTGAATCCTTTATTGTTTATTTATGTAATTATATCAGCTATAATATTAAAACTACATTAAGCCATATTAATTAATAAATTTCTCATATTTTTAATCTTCTTTTAATCTTATCCTACTTAATATCGCAAAAGAAAAATAACATATTTTAACCAACAAGGAAATAAAAATGCTTAGAGAAGTTTTGAGACTAACAAAAAACAACCCACAGTTTGAATCTGATTTAGATAAATCACTCAATAATAATATAGAGACAAATATTAAAGGTAGCCATATACAAATCGCCACAAACAAAGAAAAGACCTGTTTAGATTGCTCATTAACTAGATATGACAAGTTCCCAAAACATATCATATATTGCAAAAAAGCACCCATTATGATAATTCACCCTAACGATTTAAAGAAACTAACGTGCAAACATTTCACATTAAAAGAAACAAACACTCAAGGAAACAAATAATGAATCAATGGATACCTAAACTAATCGTTACATTCGTATTAATATCAATTGTAGTCTTAGGCTACAATGTGATAACAGCAAAAGAAAACATGAAAGATTTCAAAGAGAATAAATTTAATATAATAACCCTAGAAAATCTAAACAAAGACTTGGATAGAATACTAACGGTCAATTCCTCTTCTAGAAATACAAAAAAAATTAACCATTATATTGTTAATTATAGACAAAACCTGAACCTAATAAACGCCCAATCCTCAAAACTTGACACAGTTGAGGATTATCTAATAATAGAAAAAACAAAAAATATCTCTTTAAAATTCAAGCAAAAACTTGAACTTATCGAAAAACTTAAAATATCTGCATCAGATATTAAAAAACAAAAAAAAGAAACAGACAAATTATTTGTAAACTATATATTAAATAATAAAACTCCTTTTAAATATAAAGAGTTTGCCCTAAATCTTTATATGACTAGCATCTCAAGAGAACTACCAAAAAGTAACACTGTGTCAATAGAGCAATCAGAAAAAACAAATAACACTGATGTTGAAAAACACTTCCAAATAATAGACTCTTTTAATCAATTAGAATCACTAATTACACAAGATACTCTTTTGCAAAGAAAAGTAACTCTTCTAAACATTTCATATTATATCAAATCACTAAGACTACATTACGAAAGCAAAGCAACACAAGTAATCACAGATTCTTATTTTATTATTGCAATTCTATTTATTATCATATTCATTTCATCACTTTTAACACTAAAACTAATCTATAATATAGAAAAAAGAAACACAAACTTAAAAGAGATAGTAAATAAAAAGACGAGCAAACTTAGTGAACTTTTAAAAATAGAGAAAGACAAAGCGAACAGAGACCACCTTACAGGATTACACAACAGAAGATACCTTTTCGAAAAAGGCGAAGCAATGTTCGCCGAAGCTAAGAAAAAATCAACACCAATAAATGTTGCTATGTTTGATATTGACCTTTTTAAAAATATCAATGACACATACGGTCATGAAACAGGAGATGTTGTAATAAAAGATAAAGCAACAATGCTAAAAAAATATTTCAATGAAGATAATTCAATAATCGCCAGAATAGGTGGCGAAGAATTTTGTGTACTTCAATTCGGACAAAACAAAAAGGATTTCTCAACACTACTTGAAAAAATTAGACAAAATTTTGAAAATAATGAAGTTACCCATCTTGACGAAACCATATCTTATACAGTATCAATTGGCTACAGCACAAGACCAGCCAAATCACTAGATGAAATAATATCTACATCGGATGATGGACTATATGTTGCAAAACACGGTGGAAGAAACAAAATCCGCAGTGTTGATGAATAGGAGATAGAATGTTCAAGAAATTCTTAGATAATATATCAAACGAAGCAGAAAAACTATTACTAAAAATAGATATTAATTATAAAGAAAATAAAGATAATGTTAGCACGATTAGAACAATAATAAATACTGGAAAACCAGACCTAGTAGAAAACCTAATAAAATATGCAGACTTCAATATCAATCAAGTTGACGAAAACAAAAGATCCCTTTTATAAGATGGAATTATGACTGGAAACAAAAAAATAGTAAAACTATTATTAGGGCAGGGTGCTGATGTAAACATAAAAGATAATAAATCAAAAAATGCAATATTTGATGGAAGCAAGGAAATTATCAACACACTTTTGGAAATTAAAAATATAGACCTCACAGCCGTTGATACTAATGGAAACACAATACTTCACGACAAGCTTGTGCTAAATGACAACGAATTAGCAAAAGCTCTAATATTAAAAGGAGCAGACTCAACAATGCCTGATAAAAAAGGATTTAACTTTATTGTAAACAAGCCCCTGCTTAGAGAGCAGGGCAACGAAATGCTAAACTTTTCAATAGAGCAAGGTTGTAATCTTGACTCCACAACCAACAAATCAAACTCTGTACTTATGGAGGTATTACTATCATTCTCAAATATTTCAAAACAAGAATCAAATAGAAGAAATGAATTATTAGATGTAGCTAAAAAACTTCTAAAAAACGGCTCAAATATAGACTTAATTGATAAGAATGGAGAAACAATAATATTCAATATGATTATAAAGGAGATGTCGAAGGCATCTCCTTTATAATAAATAAAAATCCAAAAATTAATTTTAAAAATAACTTTGATGAAACACCATTAATGATTGCAGTAGCAAAAGGAATAAAAAACCTAGATATAATTATGCTACTATTAGAACACGGTGCAGACCCGACAATTGCAAATAGATTTAACCAAACAACACCAGAAGTATTAAATGAGATTATTTTACACACTTACAATCTAAAAAAATGTAAAAATAAAGATTATCTAAGAGAGATAGAATCAGATGGAAACTATATGATAATATTAAAAGAAATCATATCATCCAAAGTCCATGATTTCAATTATCTTGATTCACAAGGGAATCCACTCTTTTTTAAACCTTTTATTAAAAAAAGTGAATATTACCACACCTAAAAAAATAAATAAAAAGATGATTGAGAAATTAAAACCTGTTTTAATAAAACATCTTGATATTTTTAAAGAATCTAAAAACAAAGACATTCAAAGAAAACTAAATATATTATTATCACAAGTAAAAAAAGATTTCAATATTATAAATTAATATAATCTTTTTAAGCTATATATAATTTATACATAGTTATACTTCAATCACAAAAACAAAGAAGGAGTGAACAAAATGCAAGTTCAATGTAAGACTATGAGAACCTAAGTCCCTATACAATAGGTATATTATAGGGACTTAAAAAATCTAAAAAACCTATTCTTTTAAGTAGCCTTAGCTCAGTCGGTAGAGCAATCGCCCAAAAGTAGCGATGTGTCATTGGTTCGATTCCAATAGGTTGCACAAAAAACTAAGATACCTTGTCGAAAGAGAGATTAACAAATCAATCCTGATTTCATTTTTTCCTTTAGAATCTCTCTTTTCGATAACTCTACAAATAAGAAAACTCAAAACAACTAAACGATATAATAATCCAATAATCGCAAGAAGCGATTTATTAAAAAGGAATTTTATGAACTACGAAGAGTTAACACCACAATTAAAATCAGAAGTCCAAGAAGCATTAAATAACAACAGATTACAAATGAGTTGTAAAGATTTATATGAAAATATAAAACAAAGCAATGGCAACCACGAAATAATCGCTCAATCATTTAACGTACCAAATGTATTAGCATTTAAAATACAAGAGTTAAGCAAAATTTAATACATAATAAAAAAACAATTTTTAATCAAAATTTAATATTTACATACTTAAAATTATACCAAATAAAATAAGAATGGAAAAATGAATGCCGATAAAAAAATTCCTATACAAATTACTCAAGCCAGAGAAACCAAAGAAGCTATCGAATTACTGGAAAGAATATTACATCAGTTCGAAGTGAATTTGGAAGCTGGTGTTGATTACAATACTAATAAACATCTTAAAAAATATTGTAGAATATCTACAAAAGTTTGGAAAGATATGATAATCAGAATAAGCTAATTCAGATACTGATTGATTTAAAATTATAGACAAAAGTTTGGAAACTTTTGTTTCCAAAACAAATAAGTATTTATTTTAATCTATCTCAAGAAACCAATTTATTGACAAGTGCAATTGGTACAAACTAGATAAAGAACAAATCAGTTGGAATATATTAAATAATTTAGCAAAAATTAAAGATGGATTCAAAGGTTTTAAGTTTGAATACCTTTATCGTAAGCCTATTCAACAACCCTAATCATATTTCTCTCAATCAAATGTATTAAACTCTGAGTCTCATATGAAAACTCACGACCAATCTTATAAAAAGAAATTTTTCTATCTGATCTAAGTTCATCAAGTGTACGAGAACTACAATTTAAAAGACTAAGTGCCTCTTCTTTAGATAAATAAGCTTTATTTACATTTCCACCAATTAGTTTTTCAATCCTATCAAATAATTCAATTTTAAAACTATTAAACTCTTTTTTTGTAATAATATCTATTTCCATGTTATTTCCTTTTTTAAAATTGTAGCATTATAATATTAAAAATAGCTTATAAGGATTATTACAATAAATATCCATTTAAATATATCTCTTTAAGTCCTTTTTAATTCTAAAACCTTGACATTAATCTTTTTTTCCTGTATAATACTCCTATATTTAAAAACAAAAGGACTACAGATGAGAGTTGCAGAGTATTACATAGAAAAATTATTAAGCCACTACAATGTTTATACAATTTCAGAATTATCAGATTTAATCTCTATTGGTCAACCTTCAATATCAAAATGGAAAACAAATAATTCAATCAACTTAATTAAGAAGAAATGTAGAGAACTAGATATTTATGACATTATATTCAAAGACGAGTCAAGTGACTCAAAAACCACAATTGATATGATAGAAACAAAATCTACCACATCAATCCCAACAGACATCAATAGTGACCTTGAAACACTATTTAAATTAGCAACATCAAAAGATTCCTTAGAATTGTTAATAAACAATATTGACGACTTTATATATCAGCAGAAAAAAATTTTAAGAGAAAAATAATTAATAAAAGGATGACAAATGGAAGATACAACAATAGAAATTTTAAACAAACAAAATGAAGTAGTAGCTAACATAATATCAGAAATGAATAGAGCCAAAAGTTTCTTCGAAAATTTAATCATCAATACTACATCGAGTAATCAAAACACAAACATACCTGATTATAAAATCAATATCAATGACCTAAGAGAAAAACAAAAAGAATTAGAAGCCTTAGTTAAAAGTACTATCAAAAATCAAAACAAACCTAATGACAAAAGTACCAAAAAAACAAACTGGTCTTTACCTAAATATAATCTAACACCTATAGAAATTGAATACCTAACCGAAATGGACGATTTTATAGATAATATGGAAATGAAAAATATACTATCTTATAAAGAAAAAGAAGTTGTAAACATATTAGGAGAAGGATTTTCAATTGCAAGCCTGTATTCAGCAAGAACAGGCGGTAATTACAGATTAAGTCACCTACGACTAGAAGAAAATAGCAGAGTAATCTATTTGCTATTAGATATAGTTTCTTATGGCATAAATAAGAAACTTGATGATAGCCTTCAAGCTATATGGTATCAACAAAAAATAAAAGAAATTTTTGAACTTAAAGCAAATATCTTATCATCACATAAAGTATCAGAAATATTAAGAATTTCACAAAGCACATTAAAGAGATATGTAGACTTAGGGATATTCCCAAGGACAGATACAAACAAGAAATATAAATTAAAAACAGTTGTTGAGTTCATATTAAAAAACAGATGCAAAGCAGATGTGTAATAAAACTAAACAAAACAATTGTAACAAAATTATATTTCAAAGCGATGCTAGTTATGTAAAAAAAGGCAAAGCCTCCATCGCCGTTGTCGACATTACCAACAATAAAACATATTCAAAAATCGATAGGCATAGTAAAACATCTATGGAAGCAGAATATAACGCATTAAAATATAGTGTAGAAATTGCAATAAATAATCGATACCAAAATGTTAATTTTTACTATGATTGCCAAACTCTAGAAATCAAAGAATTAAAAAATATTGCTAAAAACAACATAAAAAACTATAATTTCATTTGGACAAAAAGAAAAAACATATCTCAAGCAGACAGAGCTGCTAGAAAAGTTTTATCATCAAATAAAGAAATAATTTTTAAAAATCTTACAAAAAAAGACACAGAGATAATTAACGACTCTATTCTTATAGCTAATCCAAACGAATCCACTATATTAAGGTGTTTTTTGTTTAAAATAAACCCTATATATGTACCCATAGAAAAACTAACCAATATAAAAGATATATTACTATTAAGATACACATATCTATCATTAGAAAGAAAAATAGCCTCACACTTCTATAAGTATATCAAATTCTTCATAGACATACCAAGTACTTTTGGAAAAGTTACCCTTAAAGAAAAAACAAAAATATACAAGAAAAATATACAAGAAAAAATACAAAATAAAAAAGATATAGAAATCAAACTAAAAAAATAAAAGACAATAAACCCCAAAGAATCCAATAAAGTATAAATAAACCCTTTTAAGTCATATTTAATTAAATTACATTGACAATAAATAAATTTTCTGCTAATATTACAGAAATAAAAAAAGGAATCAAAGTGAAACTAAAAAAACAACCAGAACCAACAGGGAAGGCCGCTACGATATATGAGATAGATAGAAAAACAATAGGTATTGCAATAATATTTACATATGTGTCTTTCTTTTGCTTATATCTCTTAAATCAGTATAATATTGAAGATATGCAAGTATTGAAAAACAATATAGAAATGCTAAATCAACCAGGAATGACCGAATTAACAATTTTAGCTATGAGAGAAGGACAAACGACTAGCAGTACTCATATAATTTATTCTATTTTATATTTTTTACTACCAATAGTTATCATAGCTTCAATTAGTGAGTTTTTAAGCAGTAGATTACCTATAATTGATTCAAAGAAACTAGATTTAGTATTACTATGTATTGTTTGTTTAATAGCAATGGTTTTTATAACGGAGTCTATGAACGAAATATATAAAAACACATTGTCTTTAAATCAAGAAATAATAACTATGTATGAAGCAAAAACAAATCAATAGAAAATCGCCCAAAGCGATTCACTATAAAAACAAACCAAGAAAAACAAGATATGATAAAAGAATTCAAACAACTACCCCTTGAATTCCTAGGAAAATTAGCAATAGATTTTGCAAAAGAACAAAATCTAAATATAATTGATGGATACTATAATGATTAATAATATTAATCATTATAAGAGTAACAAGCCTTAAAGATGTAAAAACCCAAAAAAATCCATGATAAAATAAAAAATCATGGAATCAAGTAAAACAAAACAAAAAATCGCCTAAAGCGATTTACAAAAAAGTATAATTTAAGCCATAATAAATATTTAACAACTTATATTTATAACACTTAATCAAGTAAAACAAAACCAAACAAGGGAAAACCCATGAAACACGAAAAATATTTTGCTTACGCATTACCGCTTACTGTTTTATCCGTTATAGGATTATTTATTATTATGAGAAGTGAAGTAGACATCAGGGAAGCACTCCCTCTTACCTTAGTAGGGACACTTTCACTTATAGCAGTGATAGGTGTGGTACTAATGGAAAAAGCCACCAAAGAAGAAGATGAATACAACGAAAAAGAAAAGATTGAAGCTTTTAAAAGCAACAAAAACCTTTATTACAACGGTTTTATCTACTCAAAAAAAGAAGGTTGGTCACTTGAAAAAGAAAGACTAACCAAAAACAAAAAATATGTAGACCTAAAAGATTGCACACTTGAAGAAAAATTAACAAAAGAGGAGAATTAACATGAATCACATGAAATATAAAATTTATGAAACATCCACGTTTTTAACAGCCGTAGCAATAGCATTGTTTACATTAACACCCTATTGGGAATTTGAAAATAAATCCTACTACATAGCAATACTTACAATATCAGCTATAAGCCTACTGTTGAGTTTGTATTTTGCCAACAAAGGCAAAATCCTAGAAAAAGAATTCGAAACCCTAGAAAAAATTAAAGCTTTCGAAAATAATAAAAGCCTTTATCACAGTAAAACTGTATGTTCCAAAAAAAATGGTTGGCACTTAACAGGAGCAACCATTACAAAAAAGAATAAGTACATAAAAATAGAAAACTGTAAACTATAGAGAACTGAGGACAAATAATGAAAACCCAAAAAGAATTAAATAAAGGAATGAAAAAATGAAACACTTGAATTTTACCGTATATGGAAGAATATTAACGATTATAGGAGCTATCATACTCTTTTTTTACGCAACAGCAACAATAAAAATACTGTTAGAAGAACTATTCTTATCATATAAAACAGCAGAAGACCCATTTATACTTATGATATTAAAAACATACCCAATTTTTATACTAATCTTTATTGCAGCAATAATGGTTACCACTATTGGTTTAGCCTTAATAAAACAAGGCGAAAAACACAAAGAGGAACTAGAAGTATCTCAAAAAATAGATGCCTTTAAAGACAATAAAAAACTTTATTGTGATGGCACAATCTGCTCAGTAAAAAACGGCTGGACTCTAAATAAAAAAAGAATAATCAAAAACAAAAAGTTTTTTGAAATAAAAAACTGCACGCTATAAAAACACCTGCTCTCAAAGAGCAGGT
>JAYEIM010000193.1:0-2302 GCA_034660095.1 Campylobacterota bacterium
GCTATAAAACTTTTGGCAGTTATGTATGAAAATGGTCACGGTTTTGAAAAAAATCTTATAAAATCAAAAAAACTTTATAACGAATCTGATTCTAGTAAAGTTAATACTGATTTAAATTTGCCGTATTCAAATATATTGAGCTATAATTATTTAAATAAAATCTTTATGTTTATAGCTTTATGTTTAATTATTATATATAGTAGTAAAAAAATACTTTTTTTATCAATAGTAATTCCCGCTACATTGCTGATTTACAATCCATTTTTTGAATATAATATTTTACACCAAGAAATGATATATTTTTATTTTTATAGTAATTCTCTGAATCCATTTAGCTCTTCCTCGACTTTTTTTACACCGTTTAATCTATGTATAATTTTATTTGTAATAACTGACTTTAAGGCTGCTAGACCTTTGGTAATAAGATTTTTAAAGCTCATAGATAATATTAGATCATTATCCAATATAAAAAAATATGAAAACGAAAATAGAAATATAACAATTGTATTTTTAAGTTATAGAAAACAATATATTGATAGTATCACTACTTTGGAATATCTTAAGGAAGAAACAAAAAAAATGTTGATTGAGAGTTATTTACTTTCATTAGTTAAACATGCTACAAAAAGAAGTTGGGATTTAAATGTTAAATCATGTGATGGTTTTAACCTTTTAAGTTTAGCAATATATTTTGGTTATGATGAAATAGTGAATTACATAGCAAAGTTAGATATAGATGTGAATGAAAAGGTTACAATCAAATCTGATTTTGATCTATTTATTAAAATTGAAAATAAAGATTCTTTAGACCTTGTTTTTGAAGAAAATTGTGAAATATATCCTATAGAAATTGCTGCCAGACACTATAATACAGATATTATAAAGCTATTGTTAAAACATGGAGCAAAATCTGTAGATAATAATATTTATGATGTATTATCGGGAGCAAGACAAGAAAATGGTTGGTCTACAATAGAGCTAATTGGAGCTATAGGTGATGCCGACTTGATAAAACATCTTTTAGATAACGGTTATAAAAACAATATAGATGAGTTATTGCAACCAGCAACAGATAATTTAAAATATGAAGCTTGTAAGGTTTTATTAGAATGTAGAGACACAAGTTCTCCATTAGTAACATACCTAGGAAGACCTATTATTCACAAAAAGATTGAATTATTAAAACTATTTGTAGAGCATGGGATAATTCTAGATGAAAAAGAATGTATAAAGTCCAATGAACTATTTACAAATAGTAAATCATATTTAACTATATGTATTGAATGTCAAGATAAAGAAGAAGATCAAATAACTTATTATGAAATTGCACAGTACCTTATAGAAAATGGAGTTGATCTAAATTATAAAAACCCTTTAATAAATACACTAAAACATAAATGGAAAACTACGGATGAATCTTATATTCGTATGGATCACAAAATGTTTTATTTATTAGCAGACAATGGTGCTGATATTCATTATGTTGATGAAGATACAGGAGAAACTATTTTGATGGCTGTTTGTAGATCATCATATTTTATGGATAGTTCAAAAGTACAAAAGATCAATAAAGATAATAATTTTAATATAACTTATTTTATGAATAAAGGTGCTGTAACAGAAGATTTAAAAGATATTAAAACTAATATTATTAAGTATCTTATTAACAAAGGGATTGATATAAATATAAAAGACAATGATAATAACACAGCATTAATGGCAATAGAGACTGCAAGGGCTGAACATGTCGTTTTTATAATTGATAAGAATGGCTATATCTATTTTGATATAGATGATAATGCAGAATCAAAATATTATTATACAGAACCTAAGAATGCTCAGATTGCTAAAATATTAATTGAAAATGGTGCAAAATTAAATATAAAAAATAATCTTGGTTACACACCTTTGATGATATATTCATCAAGAAGTGGAAAAGCAATAATAAAATATTTATTAGAACAAGGTGCAAATATTAATACAAAAATTGAAGTCACGGCTTCTTCACTTGCACAAAATGAAGAGATCAAAGAAATGATAGATGACTCAAAAAACAACAACCCACAAAGACTCGTAAAACTCCTCTCAAATTTCACTATAGACAAACCTATCAAATACACAACACATAGCTGGGACTTCGGTGATCTTAAAAAAGAGTATGGTAATTTTGATGGCTATATGAGTGCTGTGAAAAAACAGTTTGATAGTATGAAAAGTGAACTTGAAGAACTAAGCCCAAATCTGTACAAAAAGATATCAACTTTTCTTATAGAAACCACTCCAGATGAAAACTATAGCTGGT
>JAYEIM010000194.1:0-11438 GCA_034660095.1 Campylobacterota bacterium
ATTTAGTCTTACATATATTTTTATTTTCTTTTTCTATCTCTAAACATAACATCAATAAATCATAAATTTTGTCATATATATTCCATGGATATAAAATTTCATTTTTTATATCACTAGATATTTTATATGAGAATGAAGCTACAGTTGAAGCAGAAAATAATTTTATTTTATAAGAAAGTTTACTTGTGAATGATCCAAACTGCTTCAAAATAGAGACCATTTTTAAAGCATCTTCTTCACAGATTGTTGATTTAGCTTTTATCTTAGATACAGACCTAATATCTATCTCATTTTTATTAGGACAAAAAGGATTTACGGCTAAAGATATTTTATCATTAGTCCCACAAGATCTATCGATACAAATACGACCTAATTCCAAATATTCATCAGATATTCTTATATCACAGTCTATTACTATCTCATAACTATTTGCTATTTTATATTCTAACTCATTTCCATTATTATTTTTATCTGCCCTTTTATCTTCTAGCTTTTCATGAAATTTTATATAAATATATTGAGTAGTTTTATCTTTGAAATTTAATAAATATAGATTATCTATTATGGAAGATGATGCTTTATTAAGATATATAAGATTACCTAGTTTATCTATACAAGCCCCACTTTTTATAACTAATGAGTTACCCTCAATTGATGGTATTAAGCTATCCTTAAATCCAGCCAAAATTCCATAACCCATACCACCAAGTGAAAGTATTGAAAGTTTCTTTTCATAATATTTATCGCTAATTGATAATAAGTCTGGCTTTATTTTCATACCATTTGAAAAGTTTGTTCTTACTAATTTATCATGCATTATTATATCCTTCTTTTATAAAAAGCCTCAGATTTTATATCTGAAACTTTTATGATACCTATTGAACCTCTATTGCTCTGTAGTATCTTCTTCGTCTTTATTATCTTCATTGTCCAAATCTTTATTGAAACTATCTCTACTATTTTTTAAAGAGTTTTGATAGTGTGTGAATTGACCATTTTGCATAGCATTTACCATTTTTGAAGTAACAACTCTAGGTGTTATAAAAAACAGAAGTTCATTTTTATTTAAACTTTCACTTTTAGTTGAAAAAAGTAAACCTAAAACTGGTATATCTTTAAGAAGAGGTACACCACCATGTGAATCTGATTTAGTATATTGAAATAATCCACCAAGTATAAGTGTTTGACCATCTCTCATAACAACATTTGTATTTATTTGGTTTGTACTTGTTTCGATTTTTTCTCTAGTTACTATACCTAAAGCTGAACTCTCTATCGAAATATCTAGTAAAATTTCTTTAAAATTTTCACCTTTTTTCTGTATTATATGTGGTGTAGATTTTATAGAGATTCCTGTATCTATAGTCTCTAAGCCCATTTTATCCGCAGTAGCAGTTGGAACACTTACTGAGTTACCAGATACAATAGTAGCTTCTCTATTATTTAAAGTGATGATTCTTGGATTTGAAAGTACTTTTCCTAAACCCTCTTCCTCCATAGCATTAAGCTGAAAATTCAAAGCACTCTTTTGACCTAAAAATAGCATTGAAGATGTTAAACCTAATGCACCAGTTGGTTGAAGTAGTTCGGTTGTACTAAATGCACTATTTACAGATGCTACCTCTGTTGAAGTTGAAACACCGTTGTTTGTAGTAGTTTGGGATGCTGTTTCTGTAGTTCTAAGAGCATTGATATTCTCTGCTACATTTGAACTAGTAGAAACTCCATAATCCCTACCATCATAGCTCTTTGAAGCACCAAGATTAACACCTAACTGTTCTGTAAAACCAGTATTACCAGTTGCAATAGTCACTTCTATCTCAACTAACTCTGATGGCTTATCAAGTTGGGTTATGATTTTCTTAATCTCTGCTATCTTATCTGGATAATCTTTTACGATTATAGAGTTTGTTCTTTTATCTAGTTTAAGATATGGCTTATCCTCTAATTCTGGATTTCTTACTTTTCTTATTTGCTTACCATCTTTTGTAGTTATCTCAGGTTTTGTAACATACCCTGTACCAATAAGTCCCATTAAAGTATCTTCAAGTGAATCAACTTGTATCTTTTCACCTTGAAACTCAACCTCATTAGATGATACATTTATATATCTTATAGGTATGATTGAAACAACCATTTTCCATTCATCATAAGCACCTAAACCAAATTTTTTCTTTTTAGCTATTACAGATTCTTTTTTACCAGCTTTTTCTTGTAAAGCAAACTCTTTTAAAGCGTATTCTTTATCTTTTAATCTTCTTTCTTTTAACAAGTTCTCAGCTATCTCAAACTGTGAAATTAGATTTTTAAGATCATCAATAACTTCAGATTTTGCTTCTATATAGACAGCGGACATCTCAGCATCAAATATTACTTTTCTCTTAACTTGCTCATATACATTGTATCTTTTTAACAATGCCTTAAGTTTAGTAGTACTTAGATTTTGAAGTATTATAAACTCTTTTTTAACAACATTTACAGCTGTTGAAGTTACTATTAAAGTGTTTTTCTCCCACTTATAAGAGAGTGAATTTCTATCTAGTATAAGATTAAATGCACCCTCTAATGGCATCTCATTTACTGTTAAAGTCTCAGTACCCTCTATATCTTTACCAAATATAATTTGTGAACTATTTTGTAATGCTATCGCAGTTAAAATATCTTTTATATTTTCATCAACTGATGTTCTTTGAAACATCTCACTACTCTTCCAACTAGCTTGTAAAGATGTAACACTTATCATTACAACTAAAAAAGCTACATATAAACTCTTAACCATATTTTTTTCCTAAATTTTAATTTTTCTGAAATTTATAATATAAACTTCATTACCATTAGATGTAATTTTTTTAAGTTTTACACCATCTGAACCAATAGATGTAATCATATAACCGTTAAAAATATCTCCTTTAAAATATTGTTGATGGTTTATCGTAGCCATATTTTCACCATTAACTCTTCCTATACCTGAAAGTTTATGTATCCATGTAAGGTCTATAATCCTTTGTATATTTTTTCCTAGTTTTGCAAATCTTTGAAAAGGATTTCTTTTGTCCTTTTTAGCTAACTCTTCATCCAAAAATTGCATAAGTTTAGCGTCTATCTTTTCTCCACTTCCGATGGCTCTTATATTTAAAGTTATGAAATGCTTAGGATTATTTTTATCTATCTCAAACGGATATATAGCTATATCATCTATAGCTATATTTAATTTCTCAAATTCACTTAATACTTTTAGAAAATCAAAATATCCAGATACAAATTTCAGTTCAAACTTAAATGGATTCGCATCATCTGGCTGTAACTCTCTTATTATAATTTTTGGAGCTTTACAAGTGTCATTTATCCTTTTTAAAAGTCCAGGAATTACACTAAGCTTTTCAACTTTATCCTCTTTTTTTTCCTCTCTAAGAATTTTTTCTTGTTTTAATTTTGTTGCTGTTTTTACATAAGATGATTTCATCTTTTTTATGGCATCTTTATACTCAGTCATAGGTAAATAATAAACATTAGAAAACAAAAATAGAGCTGATGCTAAAAGAACTACACTACTTACTATCTCAGCCAAATACTCTTTAAAATCAAAATCTTGCATTATTTTTTCCCTATATTGTTTAGAGTATCTATCTTTTTATTTTGCTGATTACCTATATCTGCCAAATTTTCAGTTATAGATTTCTTCTTGACCTCTTTTTGTTTAGCTTTTGCCTTATCAAACTCTTCTATATGCTTGTTTTTTTCAAAATTACAATGAAGTTTAAAATTAATCACTTTATATCCATACTCATCTATAGTAGTAGCACCTTGAAATGTTACATCTATAAAATCTCTTTTAAAGTTTATATCTGCTTTTAAAAGTTTATCCATATACATTGCTATATTTTCTATATGCCCTATAGATGACGGAAGTGAACGACCCTCTAAAACCATAGTTTTCTCAATCACCGTTTGTCCATCTATCTCTTTTGTGTTATCTACTAATTGTATAGATGATAACCATATAGCATTTGGCATATTATTTGCGATGGTCATAAGTTTTCTAGTCCAAAATATCTTGTCCAATCTCTCATCTATGTAAACATCATCTTTTTTTATACTATCATTTCTTAATTGTTTAACTTGAGATATTTTACCCTCAAGGCTATTTGTAGCTGAATCAAATCGTTTCTCTTCATCAAGTATAAAGTTTATAAAGTAATACAAAAAACCACCTAAAAATAAAACACCTAAAAAAATCATTTTATTTTTTTCATCATCAGAATCTGTCTCTTTAATCTCTTTTACTTCATCTTTATCTTTAGAAAAGCTTTTAAATTTTGCTGAGAAAAATTCCACTAACTCACTTGTATCCATTTTGAGAATTGATTTTTTCTCATTTTTTTTACTGTTTTTTCTATTTGTAATTTTTTTACTATCTATTTCTTTTTTAAGATTTACTCTTTGAGTTGAATTGAGTTGAATTTTTTCTTTTTTAGTAAGTTTCTTTTTTTCATGAAACCCATTATCTATAAATACAAACTCTTTTTTTCCATCTCTAAAACTAAGTCCATCTAACTCTATTTTCAAACTATCTAAGAGTTCTTGATTCTCTTTTGCTATAGTTATATTTGTTTTTTTATTATTATTTAACTTTATAGCATTTGTAGCACTCACAATATCCGCTTCTAAAGCATCATTTAAAATATCTACCAAAAAGTCATATTCTAAAATATCACCATTTATATAGATTTTATTTATAAATTCCATTTTTTCATTTGTACTAAAAAATGACAAGCTTTCTTTTATGTTTAAAACAACTTCATCTACAAAACTTTTAAGTTCATCTTTTGCAGGCTTAGAGCATCTAAGAAGTTCATCATAAGTGTTTATCTTTGAAAAGTTTGATTTAAAATTTTCACAACCAGAGTTAAAATCTATATGTAGATTATCACTAGCAGTTTTTATAAACTTATAAAACAAGTTATTTAAACTTCTCTTTTGAAAATTTACACCATATAAAGATATATCAAAACTATGATATGAAATATCAATATAAAGAGCATTTACAGATTTCAGTAGATTAAGAGAGTTTAAAATACTACTATCATAGATGCTTTCTATTTTTATATCTTTAAATTTAAAAAGCATCTTTTGTAAAAAAGCATCTTTTACCAAAAGGTATGAATTTTCTTTTATTTTTTTTACATTTAATTCATCTTCATCACATAATATTTTTTCACTAAAATATGTGTTTAATTCTGTATCTTCTTTATGAAAATGAGTTGTCTTTACTATAAATTCTGAAGAGTTTAGAAGTAAAACTAGTTTGTATTCATCTTCAACTTTTTCTAACTCTTTCTCTATAGATTTTACACATAAATCTAAAAATTTATCATCAAATCCATCTTCATTTGGTTCAAAATCTATGTAACTAAAATTATCATTTATATTTACACTTATATAACTATTGCTTAGTTCTACAAATATTTTTGTCATCTAATTTACCTTATATGAAAGTGTTGTATTTGAATCTAACACTTTAAGTTTTCTTTGAAATATATCTTCTTTTTTTATGCCACCATTTACAGCATCTAATGTCCAATTATATTCATCTACGGTTTTAGTCGCTTTTACAGTATAAATATCAACAGCATTATTAAAAGACTTATATTTATACTCCACGCTAGCATTTAACTCTTTTGCTCCATATACACCCCAGTATCCCCTAGTTGTAGCTAAACTTTTAAAATACTCTCTAGATGTATTTGATGCTGTTATATACATAAAACTTCCTATAGCCATAGATACAAAAAACACTATTACTATTACTATGGGTATCACCATACCTTTTCTCATTTTGTATATACCAATCTTTGATATGGCAAATACTGAGCATCACCTATTGGTGAATTTTGTTGCATATTTTTTGTAGTAGTATTCATCTCAAAACTGTAAAGCCCTTCTGAGCCTATAGCTTTTAGATGAAAACTATCATCTGTATATAAATGCTCATGTGTGTAACCATTTATTTTAGTAAAACCTGCACTATCATTTATATCTACAACTTTATCAGAATCATTTGCTACATAACTAGAAACATCTGTTAAGCTCTTTAGAGATATCACTCCACTAACATAAGTTGAACTATCTTGCATAAAACCTCTTGTCAAAATTTCACTAAGTCTAAATGCTTCTATTGCTAACTTCTCTTTTGCAACTATATATCTACTCTCAACTAAAAAATTTGCATAAAAACTAAATGCAAAATTTAAAAAAATCATACTAAGAACAAGAGAAACAAGAAGTTCTATCAAAGTAAAACCTTTTCTCATTACTGTACCTTTGTGCTTGTTTGAAGATTTACACTCTCTGTAAAATCCCAAACTTGTTCTATAGTATCATCAGATTTATATCTGTATGGATACTCTATATTTAAAGATAAATTTGCATCTTTTGCATTTACATTTTCACTCCAACTTAGATAGCCAACTATATCATTTGCATCTACTTCATTAAAAGCACCAGTTGTATTTTTAATCTCTATCAAATCTTTACCATCAGGTATAACTTTGAGTCCATAATCTTCACCGATTGGATTGGATTTATAACTACTTATAGTACTAGATGAAAGTTCGACATAGGTTGCTAAAGGACTTTTATTTTCATAAGTCATAACTAACCTTGCCATCTCGCTATCTATCTTGTTTAAAGCTAGATACCTTAACTCATTTATCTGATGTGAAGAGTTCATATAACCCATAGCTTTTACACTTCCTAAAAGTAAAATAGCTAGTAACACCATAGCTACTAAAATATCTACCATCATAAAAGCTCTTTTCATCTTCTAACTTACTTCCACTCTTTTGAAACTACTAAAGAATCTGAAGTCTGAGAATAAGTATATATAAGAGGTGCTATCTCTCTTGATTTTAGATACTTAACTTTTGGTTCAGCTACTATCTCATACTTGTTAAAATATGTAACTATAGAGTAATCATAAAATTCTAAATCAGTTTTTTTAATATTAAACTTTGAAACAAGTGTAGATATATCACCTTTTTTTAAAGGTATATAACTGTTTTTATTTTGATAATTATCTTCTTGAACTTTAGCTATCAATCCACAAACAGAAGTAGCTTCATTTTTTTTGTTTTTATAAAACACTGCTTCATTAAAAACAGGATAACCAAATGCAACTACTGTAAAAAAGATGCTCAACATTATATTTGTCTGAACTAACTTTGAAAAACCACCCATAACTACTCCTTAATCTCCATAAAGATATTCATAACTAACACCACCTACACTATAATCATCATCTATCTTTTGAGGATATTTGAATGACAAATAGTATTTATTTTCAGCTTTATCAGTATAAGCATCTACCCAGCTATCTGCATCTGTTGAATCATCGTTTTTACATCTTGTACTTTTAGTTTTATCTGCACATATACTATTATCAACTCTTAAAATCGCTTTTATCTCATAATTTTCATCACCTGAAACTCTTACTAAAAAATAATTAAAATTATTTGACTTTGATAAATCAATTTTTAACTCATCATAAATCAAAGCTTCATTTTTAATAGTCTCAGTAGCAGTTATAGGAGGATAATAATCCCCCCTCTCCTGTTTATACCTCTCTTGAGCAAAAGCTATAGCTTGAATCATAGACTTTGCTTCATCAGCTCTACCTTTTAGGATTTGCTTATTGTAGGTTGGTATAGCAAGAGTTAGTAGTATCCCTATAATAGAAACTACTACCATTAACTCTATGAGTGTAAATGCTTTTTTATTCATATATTTTATTCAGTACAAGTTGGAGCATTATCACCTTTCGCCCCTTCTGAATTAATATAGTCAAATAAATATGCACTTCCTTCATAGTAATCTTTTGCATTATCATCAGTTAAAGTAATTAAACCTTTTGGATAAAACATATATACTGTTTTATCAGAAGCATAAGCAGCATCTGTTGAAGCAGTTATAATTACTCCTTTATTTTCCGTTGTACCTGTATTATCTGAACCTGCTGCTGCAGAGGAAGCACAATTAAGTATTTTAAAATATTTAAACTCTCCATCTGTATTAAGTTCAAGACCTAACTTCTCCATACCATTATCTGTATCAGCACCCGTGTCCCCAATATATTTACCATGTGTTGAAAAAAAAGTACCCTCTGCATCTGCTATTTGCTTCATTAGTCTAATAGCCTCAGTAGTTTCTGATTTTCTCATACTCTTTGTAAAGTTTGGTACAGCTATCCCCGCTAAAATAGCAATAATAGCAACAACTATCATCATCTCTACAAGTGTAAAACCTTTTCTCATACCTCTTTGTGTTCTTCTCATTTTTTTCCTTTAAATTTAAATTGTGTCACCCATTTGAAAAATAGGCATAAATATAGCTGCCATTAGTGCAGCTATAAATATACCCATGATTACTGTCATTATGGGGTTTATCAATGAAACTACTGACTTTAGTTCATTGTCTATCTGGTCATCATAATACTCTGCTGAATTTATCAACAACTCTGCAAGATTTCCACTCTCTTCACCTGAACTTATCATCTGAACAACTATGTCAGGGAACACCTCTACCTCTCTAAAAGCTTCAGATATATCGAAACCTTTCTCTACCATCTCTGCTATCTCATCAACTCTCTCCTCTAAAATTACATTTGCACAACTAGATTTACTTAATTTTATAGCTTTTAGTATAGGCACATCAGAACCAACTAGAACACCAAAAGTTCTTATAAACTTAGATACTGCTGATTTATGATTTAGCTTACCTAAGAAAAAAATTTTAAGTTTTATGTTGTCTAACACTCTTCTTCCTATAGGGGTAGCTACAAAAGCCTTTATCCCAAGCCATACCAAAATCAAAAACACAAGTAAAAACAGTCCACTCTCTCGTAAAAAATCTGATGCAGTTATGGCATACTGTGTTAGAAGCGGTAACTCCTTGTTACCATTTGCAAACATCTTTTCAAACATAGGTATAACTTTAACAAGCATAAGTGTCATGATAGCAGTCATGGCTATACCCATAAACTTAGGGTAACTTAGAGCTGATTTGATTTTGTTAGCTGTTTGAGCAGCTTTAGTTAGGTAGGTACTAAGCTGAACAAGTGTTACATCTAGCTTACCACTCTCCATACCAGCACGAACCATATTTATATATATGGTATCAAAGGCATTTTGATGTTTCGCAATAGCATCTGCAAAATCAACACCACTCTCAACATCCTCTTTTATCTCTTTTATAACATCAGCAAAAGTTCTATCTAGTATGTCTTTTTGAAGATTATCTAAAGTTTTTACAAGCGGAATACTAGCTTTTATCATAGATGAAAATTGTGTGGTAAAAGTTACAATAGTATCTAGTTTTATCTTAGCCATCTACTCTCCACCAACAACTCGCACTAACTCTTCAACGGTCGTAACACCATCAATAACCAAGTCCCAAGAGTTTTCAACCAAACTTCTCATACCTGCTTCTTTTGCTAGTTTTCGTATAAGCATCTCATCTACACTAGGCTTTAGTATCTCACTTACTATTTCTGGTGTAAGTTCAAAAAATTCAAAAACTGCTTGCCTACCTCGGTAACCAGTTCCACGACAATACTCACACCCTTTTCCATAAGCTGCATCTGGTAGTTCATCTATATCTATATGTAAAGAATCTAGTTTAGTTTGAGTGATACCTTTTCTAGCTAAGTCATCTCTTAACTCATCTATATCTTTTATATCTATACAATCTTTACAAACAGTTCTCACAAGTCTTTGAGCAACTGCTAAAGAAACTGATGATGCAACTAAAAATGGGTCAATCCCCATATTTATAAGTCGTATGATTACACCTACAGCATCGTTAGTATGTAAAGTTGAGAAAACTATATGCCCTGTTAAAGATGCTCGTATAGCCATATTTGCCGTTTCTAAATCTCGTATCTCTCCAAGCATTACTACATCTGGATCTTGTCTTAAAATAGTACGAAGTCCTGAAGCAAATGTTAAACCTATCTTATCATTTACTTGCATCTGATGTACGCCATCAAGTCTATACTCAACTGGGTCTTCTACTGTTAAAACATTCAACTTATCTCTATCTACAGTTGAAAGTGCAGAATAAAGTGTAGTTGTTTTACCACTACCAGTAGGACCTGTAATGAGTATGAGTCCATAAGGTGAATTAATCTTATCTTTCATAAGTTGAAGTTGGTCGTTTGTGAGGTTTAAATCTTCTAGTGATGGTTTTAATGCGTCTTGTTCTAAAAGTCTCATAACAAGTTTTTCACCATATACTGTTGGAAAAGTTGAAACCCTTATATCAAGCTTTGAACCGCTCTTATCAGTGATAGAAAATCTTCCATCTTGTGGCAATCTTTTTTCAGCAACATTCATATCTGATAAAATCTTAATTCTCGATACTACCTCTCTATGTATAGTTACAGGAAGTGAAACATCAACATCTAAAACACCATCTACTCTATATCTAACCAACATATTTTCCTCTGTTGGTTCTATGTGTATATCTGATACTCTATTTTCTTGTGCATTAAGTACTATATAATTTACTAAAGGGATGATTGGGATTCTGTGGTCTTCATTTATGCTATATTCATCTACTGAATCTTTATCTAATGAATCTACTGTTTCATCTAATTCTATAAGATGACTGATTTTATCTTTTTTTCTAAGTTTTGCTATAGTTTTATTTATAGTTTTTTTAGTAGCTATAGAAATTAAAAAATTATCTGAATATTTTTGAGTTAAAAAATCTATAAGTTCAAAATCATAAGGGTCACCAACTATAACTTCCACTTGTTCATTTTCATGTTTTAGAACAATTATATGCAGTTTTTTTTGTTGATTAATATCTAAAATCTTAAAATCAACATCTTTTAAAATATTTTCAATAGATTCTAAAGTGTAGTAAGTTTTATTTAATTTTTCAGAAAGTGCCTTATAAACTTCATCTTCATTTATAGAAAAACATTCAAGTAATGCATCTAAAGATATAAAATCATTTTTCTCTTTTAATTTTACATATCTATCTTGTTCAATTAATGTATATTGTTTTATAAGCTCTTCAAAAGGATTTTCAACGGATATTAAGTTTTGTGATATGGAGGGGGGTATTTCTACATTTTCACTCTGAACAACAGTAAAATCATTTTCACCAACTAATGTTTCATCATCTGACAATACAGTTCCGTCATTCATCAATGTTAATCCTTAATAAAAAAAATTATTTTTTTAAATTTAGAAATGATACAGTTAATTAACTGTTGATAAGATAAAAAATTATAGTTTCTTGCTATAATTTAGGTAAATCCGATGAACCAAATCTAAAGCCCTAAATTTAGGAAAAGTAGAAGAATTAATTTTTGAAAACTATAAATTTCAAGTATTTATGTATAGAATAGATTCTCAGTCTATAAAATTTTTACT
>JAYEIM010000195.1:0-2278 GCA_034660095.1 Campylobacterota bacterium
TTTCTAAGTAAATCACTTTTCATAGTTAAAATATTTTTATCTGCGAACATATTTTTTAAAAAAACTTCAACCTCTTCAAGGTTATTTGGTCCACCCATGTTTAGTAGTACTACTGCATCTTTTTTCACGAAACCTTCCTTAATTTATTATTCAAAAAATATACTAACACTTGTGAGAACTCGTCATTATTATCTTGTATCTTATCTAATAGTTTTTTCATTTTTTCCATGGATGTATAATTATTTGTCAATTTTTTCATAGCTTGTATTTTAGCTTTTCTTTTCTCTTTTAAATTTTGACAATTAAGATTTAAAACTTTTTGTATATCATATTTGATATTTGAATCTTCATCTAGTTGATTATTTTTATTTAATTTTTCTATGCTTTGTATATCTTGATACTTTTTATAATATACAAAACCATTTGCGGAATATTTAATATTTTGAACAATTCTATTTTCTAAAGGATTAGTAAAAAGAGGTCTATTTTTTTGATATTTTGACCTACTTTTATCACAATGTTCTTCATTATTGCAACTCTTTCCATCACAAACCACAAGCATATTATCATAGTCAATTTGATTATCTTTTCCTAATTCATTACCATCTTCATCAATATAGTTTTGTCCAATTATATGTTCAATCGTTGCATTTGCTATATTTATTTTTTGCATACAATAAGCACAACTATAGTTTTGCTCATTAAGTAATGATTCTAAGACTTCATCTCTTATAAAATCTTTTTTTGATTTATCATTTTTAACATTTTCATAACTACCATTGTCTCTTTTTAAATCCAAAAGTCTATGATAACCGATAGAGTTTTTATTTTTAACTATATACTTCATTACTCTTTTAACATATCCAACATAGTTTGAGCTTCTATCACAATAACATCTTTCTCACCATAATCTTTTCTAAGTTCATTTAGTAATTTTTCAGCTAATTCTAAATTTTCATCATCTAAATATCCAAAAAGATTATCAACTTTATTTTCATACTCTTTTGTTCTTTTAGTTACACCCATCAAGTCATATAAAATAGAATTAATATCTCTACCCTTAGTAAAAAAGTCTAATTTAGATTGTTTACCATCTTCTAGAACAATTATTTTATCTTTTTCTATACTTCTTAATAATATAGGGCTATGCGTAGTACATATAAACTGAATATTTGGAAAAGTATTTTGTAGATTTTCTATAATATCCATTTGCCATTGTGGATGAAGATGCAAATCTAATTCATCTATAAGAACTACACCTTTAGTTTTTTCATTAGCATCACCATCAAAATGAGGATTTAATATAGAAACTCTTCTAGCTATATCACAAAATAATCCAAGTATAGTTCTTTGACCATCACTTAAATGTTCAAATGGAATTGATTTATCTTTAAAATCTACAATTACTCTTCCCTCTTCGAAATCAAAACTAATATCTATACAGTTTTTCAAAGCACTTTTAGCTGCATTTTTTATTGCTTTAAGAACTGGGGTTTCATCTTTTTTTTGCAGTGAAGTAAGTTCATGCTTTAATATCCATTCCCCAATAGCTTGATGATTAGCTCCTGTACGAAAACAATCAATATAGGGATCAAATCTTGAATACTGTGCTTTAGCAGAAGCTTCTATATTTAAAAGATTTTTTATTTCCCAAAGCCTATCACATTCATAAGACGCGATTATTGGTAAATCAAAACTATTTCTATTCTCAATATATGTTAAAACATTATAACTTAATCTATTAAAATCCAATTTATATTTTCTTTCATACAAAATAGTACCATCTGTTTTAGTTTCAATATTTTCTTCCGTTCTTCTTCTATTCCATATTACATTACAATATGCTTCATTTCCATGTTTAGTTACAAGATTAACACTTCCATTAGCTTTAATCAAAGTTTCTTTAGTTTTATCAAATCTTTTATCTTTTTGAATCTCTCTTACTTCACTATCTTCTATAGGTCTTAAATTTTTATCATCTTTTATATAAGCATTTGCCCAACCACCAAGTGATATTGCTAACGCTCTAAGAAGTGATGTTTTACCACTTCCGTTTATACCTATGATAAGATTAAAATTTTCATTGAAACTAAATTCAGTTTTATCAAATATCTTAAAATTTTCTATCTCTATTTTATTTATTATCATCTTTAACCCTTAAACTAACTTCATACATAAATTGTTGTAGTGGTAGCATCTCTTCATATATTTTATAAAGTGTATCTATAAAACACTCCCCATTTTCTATAAGTTTTGGTTCAAGAATTTTATATGTAGC
>JAYEIM010000196.1:0-2278 GCA_034660095.1 Campylobacterota bacterium
AAAGTTCATCTTTCCCATAGGATTCAAAACCAATATTTTGTCCTATTGACATAAAATATATTTCAGTATTTTTTGTATAAAATTTATGTTTTTTATTGTCAATACTCTTTTTAAGATTATTCCATTTATCATAAATATCTTGATTTAAAGCTTGATACATAAATTCAGCCCGTTCCCAATCTTCTAAAGTATCAATATCTTGTACTAGATGTCTTGGTAATACTATAGGGATACTTATATCACTAAATACTATAGTGTTATTAGTTTGTTTTTTTCTTTGTTGATGTTCCCAATAAAACTGTCCAGCATCTTGATATGCCTCTTCTAAATCTTGACTTCTTGTCATATAATGTTCTGGAGTAAACATCTCACATCTACCATCTTTATTTAGTTTAAATGTTCTTTGAATTGGAAATGGCATAGATGTCGCACTAAATGAATTTACTGCATTTGAATTTTCTAAGCTTTCATACCCTTGTATTAAATACTCTTTTTGAAGTAGTGGAGCAGTTGCATATATAGTACAAATATAATCATAATATTCACCTTTATCTTCTAAAAATTTAATAGTATGATTGATTACATCTTGTGTTCCAGTAAAGTCATCACTTAACTCTTTTGGTCTTAAAAATGGTACTTCTGCTCCGTATTGTTTGGCTATTTTTGCTATTTGTTCATCATCAGTTGTAACTACTACTTTTTCAAAAATATTTGAAGCAAGAGCAACTTCAATACTATATGCAATAAGTGGTTTACCAAAAAAATCTTTTATATTCTTTTTTGGAATTCTTTTACTTCCACCTCGTGCAGGTATTATTGCTATTGCATTTTTTGACATAATTATTTTAAAACCTCAAATAAACTTTTGATAACATATTCTTGTTCATCATCACTAAGCAATGGATACATAGGGAGAGAAAAGCATTCTTTATAATATTTGTCCATAATAGGTGTAGATTCACTTCCATACCCTAAGCTTTTATAATAAGGTTGTTTATTTATAGGGATATAGTGAAGTTGAATACCTATGTTTTTTTCACGAAGATTATTAAATAACTCTTCTTTTGAGATAGTTAGCTTATCAAAATCAACTTGTACTACATATAGGTGATATGATGATTTACCATCAAATGTATAGAGTGGCTTTACAATTGTATCTTTGAAAGAGCTGTCATAATTTTTAGCTATTTTCAATCTTCTATTTATAAACTCTGGCAGTTTTTTAAGTTGAGATATACCCAAAGCACATTGAATATCAGTGATACGATAATTAAATCCTAGCTCTTGCATCTCATATTCCCAAGGTTTCATATCAGGAGTTTTTACAATACCATGACCACGAAGCATTAAAAGTTTTTCATATATCTCTTTACTATTTGTAGTTATTGCACCACCCTCAGCAGTTGTAAGGTGCTTAACAGGATGAAATGAAAATATACTTATATCACTATTAGTACAACTTCCAGATTTTATACCATCATACACAGCACCTATTGCATGAGCATTGTCTTCTAGTATTTTAACATTATAAGTTTCTTTTAAATATTTAAGTTTCTCTTGATTTACCATATTTCCACTAAATGCAACTGCATATATAGCTTTTATAGAACTATCTTTTTTAAGTTCCTCTTCACATAAATCTAAATCAATATTTCCATCTTTTGTAATATCAACAAATATAGGTTTTGCATCTACATAAAGGATAGAATTTGAAGTAGCTAAAAAAGAATTTGGTGTAGTTAATACTTTATCACCACTTTCTATTAAAACCAAAGAAGCTAAGTGTAAAGCTGCTGTTCCATTTGCTACAACTAAAACATAGTTGGCATCACAAAAAGAAGATAGTTTATCTTCAAACTCTTTTACTTTTGGTCCAGTGGTTAAATATTGTGACTTTAAAGTTTCTACAACAGTATATATATCTTCTGTTGAAATAGATTGTTTACCATAAGGTATAAAATCCATAATTATGCTTTTGCAACCATATCTAGAAATTGTTCGTTAGTAAACCATTGGTCATTATTTAAAGAGTTATATTCAAACCCTATACCTATATCTTTACCTTTTTGTCCAAGTGCATTAGTTGTAAAATCAACTAAATGGTTAAACTGAATTGTAGGCTTAATAGAATAATATGTATCAAATTCAACTACACTATCATCAGCTGTTATCATAACTTCATGCATCTTTTCACCAGGTCTAATACCAATGATTTTATGTGGTAAGTTTGGAGCTAACGATTTTGCTAGTTCAGTCATCTTCATAGATGGTATTTTAG
>JAYEIM010000197.1:0-11413 GCA_034660095.1 Campylobacterota bacterium
TACTGATTCATCTAAATTTAATGGAGCTTGAAAAAGTTTCTTATTTTTAACACTCCCTAACTCAATAGCCAATAAAAAAGATTATTTACCAAATCCACCTTTAAAAATATCCATAAATGCTTTATTTCTTAAATCAGAATCAGTTATTAAAGACTCTATATCTAATACATACACATTGCTGTCTATAAGCTTATTATCATAGTATCTAAAATATCCACCCTCAGAAGACAATATTTGTTTATAGTCATCTCTTATTAGCCTATCTCTAAATTCAGGATCTATTGTAGTAATAAGATAATACCATTTTTCTTTAATATTAGGTAAGTTCTTATTAATAATTCCAATATAATCAAGTATTTGCTCTACTCCATCTTTCTTTTTTCTACTATCTGTTGAAAAAGATTTTAGTTCTATTGTAATTAATTTATCTTGATTTATATCGTTATTAAAATACATTACAATATCAGGTTCTTTCCTTGAACCATTAAAGCTCTCGGTATCATCAAGTTGACTAATTTCTTTAACAACTGTTTTAATACTTTTATCACTTAATGCGTTTGTAAAACTCATAAACTTATCATCTATTAGCCATAAATTAGTTGTTTTAAAATCTATATTTTCTTTTTCTTGAGTAGTTCTCATTGGCATAATCAAATTATGTATATTGTCTTCAATAGACTCATTATTTTCAATCATTAATTTCATTTTATCAAGGATGACTTGTCTGTTTGTTACGTACTCAGCTAAATCAAGTGAAGCATCTTTTATTAAAATATTTAAATCTTTATCAGTAATAAGGCTTGTATCTATAAATTTTTCAGTAATTTTTCTTATATTATCTTTTATACTATCTATTTTTTTATATCCACCCTTTAATAAATCAGATTGTGAAATATATCCAACTGTAGAAGTATAACTTTCATCAATTAAATTTTCAAGGTAGGGATAAGCACTTTTAACTGATTCTAATACTTTTAATGAACTCTCTCTTATATCAGGAAACTTTTTATAAAGAATCTTATCTAGCTCTTCTTTTAGTTTAATATTTATATCTTCCCAACTGATTGGTGCAACTAAATTTGTTTCAATATTTTTAATATTTGGAAAGTCCGTTCTTGAATCATCTGCCATTTCATTTAAATAATCTGAAAAAAGAAAGAATAGATATGATTTATTTTTTAATTTTATTTGAATGTCAAAATTTTTAACATTTACATATCCTGCACAATATCCATAATTTTGTATTTTAGGTTCATTTTTCTCATTAACAAAATAATAAAGTTCAAACTTCTTTTTTTCTATCATACCATCACTATTTTTAAAATTTATATCAAATTGTTGGTTTTCTAAATTAACAATTTCTTCTAATGAAATAGTATAAAAGCTGGTAATATTATCTTTGACTTTAAATTCTATATTTAAGTTTCTATCAGATGTTTTGTTTTTTATAAGTGCAAGAGTTGGATATATTTTTAAAAATATTCTTTCAATAGTTTTTTCGATATTAATATCTTGATATTCAATAGGATTCTTTAAAAAAAGTATGGTTTGCTTATTATTGTCATATTCTAAATCTTTAACCTGTAAATCATCTTTGATAGAAAAACCTAATCTCTTCTTTATGTTTTTATTATTTTCTTTAAAACTACTTTCATAATATACATCTTTAAATAGTTTTAAAAATGAAAATCTACCTGTTCCTTTTGAACCCCATTTTTTACTTTTTAGTTCTGTTAAATAAGTATCAAATGCAGTTATATTTTCTTTTAAAAATCCAACTCCATCATCTATTATTGTTATAGATTTAATACTTTTAAATTCACTTTTTACTGATTTATTATGATATTCTAAAATACATTCAATTTTTTCAGATTCAGAATGAATTGAATTTAAAATTGCTTCATATAGTATTCTTTCAATAATATTAACTTTTGATATATCACTAACTATTTTATTTATATTTGTATTCATAAATCATATCCTCAAGGTTAAAATGGTATTTCATCACTATCAATTTCAGGCACTACAGTTTGTAAATCTAAAAAATCACAAGGACTTTCATCATTATAAAAATCAGGATTAGTATTATAACAATTTCTATTTTCAAACCACTCTTTTATAGTATCATTTATATTAATACTATTTATTAATCTACACCATGTTTTTTTATGTTCTAAATCCCATTCTTTTGTTTGAAAAATGTTTTTTAGTATCTCTCCACTTTCATCATTAAAATAGTTTGCTCTATTATTAATTGTAATTTTATTTACAATCTCATTAAATTGTTCAATTGTAAAACTATTTAGATTATTTAAAATATTTTCTTTTAAAAATTCATTTAGTTTTTCAGATTCATCAATCTCAATAATTTTATCTAATATATCTTCTGTAAAGTCTATCATAAATACATCTGTATTTTCAGGTATGATGTTCTCTGCTGATTCTGTAGTTTCTATACAGTTTTCGCTTTGTTGACTAATAGTATTTGTACTATTTTTATTATTTAAGAAATTTTTTAATCTATCTATTAAGTCTATTGCATCATGTATCTCTTGTCTAAAAATGGGGGCTTCTGAATAATGAGATGATGGATTTAAAACTCTATCTTTTATATTTTTCAACTCTTCAAATATTTTAACTTCACTATCTTTATACTCTGTATATTTTATAAATAGGTTAAATAAATCTCCTCTAGCTTGAAATAATTGTCTTTTTACTTCACCATCCATCGCTGTATCATCTTCAAAATTTCTTATTTTTTTAGCAGTTTCAATATCTATATCTCTAGTTCTAAAAAATTTATCAAAACTTTTTATATAGTCTATCTCTATCTCTTTTTTAACTCTATTTATTAATGCTTCTAAGTTTACAAACTCTTTATTTATATATTTTAAATCAGGGTCAAGATAATGTTTAAGTATTTCTTCTGTCTCTTTTCGTAAAAAATGTGCAGTTGCTTCATAGTCTTTCTCTTCAAGTAATTTTTTAGCTTTCTCGAAAGAACTTTTTGCTTCTTTTACACATTGTTTATCATTTTGATTATAAAGTTCATATACATTCCAATATTGTGTACTTATTTTTCTTTTTAAAAGCTGATAAAACCCTTTATCATGTGTCATTATTATTAACTGAAAATCTGAAAAATGTTTTTCTAAAATATTAATAACTTCTATTCTATATGACATATCAAGAGAAATCAATAAATCATCTAAAACTAATACTTTTAAGTCACTTACAAGTCTATTTTTTAAAATACTGAATCTTAAAGATAAAGATATAGCAGTTAGTTTTGCTTCGTTTAAAAAAGTATGTGGTTTTTCTACAATATCATTTTCAATATCTTCATTTAGTAACTTCACTTCTAGTTTTATATTAGGTGCGGTTGTCTTACTATCTCTTTTGGTTGTACTATTAGGTAAGAAATCATTGTAAGTTGCTTTTTGATAGTTAATTGATATTTCCATATTCTCATTAAAATCATTTTTTAAAAAGTTATTTGTATCTCTTAGTAATATTGGGATTAAGCTCATAAAGTAGTTATTAAACAAAGTAATTTTTTCTTGAAAGTCTTTATATGACTGATCAGACATTTTAGGTTTTGGATCTAATCCGATTTTTAATTCATTCCATAAACTACTTAAATTTAAATCATCAATAAATAAATAGTTTAAAACTTCTTTTTCAAACATAATAAACAAATCTATTTGTTCAGGATTTTTAAAATCATAAAGTCTTGATAATAACTTGAAATTTATAAAGTCACTAGCTTTCATAGCTTCTTGTATTTGAGTATTTTCATCTTTATTTGTATCAAAAATAGTTTCAGATATTATCATTGGTTCATCAATATTTTCATCTTCATCTATAAGTTCTAGTTTTATACTACTAGTTTCATCTTCTTTTATAAATCTATTAGTTAGATTTTCAGTATGTGTAGTAGTAAAGTATTTTTTAATTTCATCATTGTTTTTTAAAGAACTTTGGAAGAATGTATATAATGCCCAATAAATAGAACTTTTTCCACTTCCATTTTCTCCATAAATTAATACATTCTTACCTTCAAAATTAAACTCTTCTTCTCCATTAAAAAATTTAAAGTTCTCCAATGTTAGCTTATTTATCTTTTTCACTGAACATTCCTTTTAATTGGTAAGATTAAATCTTTTAGTCTAATGGTCATAAGCTCTAAATTGTTCCGTATTTCATTGTGTTGTTCTGTCAGTGATAAATATGAATTGTGTATTGTATTTATCTTCTCTTCATCTGATAAATTTTCAATAGGCTTAAAATATTCTTTTGCATATTTTAAAAACTCTATATCTTTATCTTGAAACTCTTTTGTAAAATAAAGTTCATATACAAGGGCATCAAGAACCTCTTCAAAATGATATTTTATTATATTTCCATTATCTGCATATTTATCTATATTTGTATTTAAAGTTTTTAAATACATAATATAATCAACCAATATCTCAAAGGATTTTGTATCCTCAATATTTTTAATAGGTATATTTAAAATAGGCTCTTTATCTACTTGAAAATTATCCCCTTGCATTTTACCTTTATATTTAAGCCAAAATGCTACTAATTTTGAATTTAATAATGCTGTTAAATATTTTAAATTTATTCTTTCTGATTTAATTACATAAAAAGCCTGATTTACATAACTATCAAAATCTACATAAGTAAAAACTGGTCTACCTACACATTTTCTTAGTGATAGTATTTTTGTATCTTTAAAAAAGTATTCATTTCTTGCTCTGTGAATTCCATAAGGTTTATTATCACTTGTAATTACTTGTTTAAACTTATCTAAGTGATTTTTTAAATTTGGGTAAGGTTTTATTTTATCTTTATTTTTAAAGCTACTATCTGTATATATTATCCAATATTCATTTGTATCATTTGATTTATATCTTTCTATTTCACTAGTAGTATATAAAGGCTTAATCAAATTAAGTTCTTCATTTGTAAAATTTAAATTATTTTTCTCTTCCGTTGTTAAGTTAAAAATACCTTCATTTAATTGATAGTTATCCCCCAACATTTGAAGAGATTTTTTTGTTACATTGTCATTTGGTGTAACTATCCCTTGAGCAACTTCTTTTGTTTTATCTAAAGTGAAATTTTTATTACTTTCAATTTTATCAAGAATAAATGAGATACTTGATTCTAAAAATGTAATATTTTGATTTAATAACTTTTTTGGTTCAACAGATGAGTTAAAAATTGAAAATTTATAATTTTCTTTTTTTTCTAAAAATGATAATAATTCTTTTTTATTTGTAGAATTAATAATTTTTGAATACTTACATTCATATTTATCAACATTTTTAAATTTCTTAGTTGTTAAAATCATAGTTTGAATACCTGCTGTATCAAATACTTTATAATCTCCAAAATCAATAAATTCTTTTATTTTTGTTGTTGTTAAAACTTTATTTCTAAATTTTGAAGCTCCAAAGTTACTTATCCAGTTATTAGTAGCAATAAAAGATAATATACCGTTGTCCTTTAATAAATCAATAGCTTTGCAACCAAACAAATACCATATATCCATTTTCCCTTGGTAACATTCTAAATCATATGTTCTATCAAATGCAGATTTATTTGTATATTCTTTTATATAAGGGGGATTACCTATAACTACATCAAATCCATCACTATCCATTACTTCTTTAAAATACACATTATACAAAAAGAGTTTAGTAGTAAATCCCTTATCTTTATACTCTTTTATAATCTCTTGTATCAAACTATATTTTTCAAGATTATCATCATATTTCTTTTGTTCTTTTTTATCCATTTCAAGCTTTGGTTGTATATCTATCTTTTTACTTTCTTTAGATAAAACTGTAAGAATATTTTCTTTTATTTCTTGTTTGATTTGTTGTTTTTCTTTATTGTCAGTTGTATTGAAAAACTTATGAAACTTTTTATTTAAAAATTTTATTTCATTTGTATTTCCATGTTGTTTTAATGGATTAATATCATATATATTTTCAAGTAAACTATTCCCTACCATAATCTTATAAAATAGATTTGGTAATGGTGTAGGCTCTTCCTCATCTACAACAATACTAAGCCAAAATCTAAGCTTTGCAATTTCAACGGCACTATGTTCTATATCTACACCATAGATACAATGTTCTATAACTTTTCTTTTAAGCTCACCTATATGGGCTGTTTTATCAATATTTGATAATATTTGAACTATTTCATGAAGCATACCCATAGGAAAAGCACCTGAACCAATAGCAGGGTCTAGCACTTTTATATTAAAAAGTTTATTCTGTATCTCTTTTGCATTTGCCCTTATATATTTATTATCTGTACTTTGTTTTAATACTAACTCTTGTATAGCATTAAGGTTTTCAAAATCATTAGATAGGTAGTTTATAATAGATTGCTGACACATATAGTGAACTATCTCTCTAGGAGTATAGTAAGCACCTTTATCTTTTCTATCTTCAAGTAAATCTTCAAATACTCTACCTAACATTTCAGGATCAATAGCTATCTCACTATCATGAGGAGTATCTTCTATAACTGTAAAATTATAACTATCAAATAACTCTAACACTTCTTTTAGATTTTCATTTGATATAGTTAAATCCGTATCATCATATTTATCGGCTTCAAATAATCCACCATTTAGATATGGAATAGTATATTTATCATCTCCAAGTAAGGTTTTATCATCACCTTGATTTTTATTTAACCCATTAAAAAATAGTTCTTCTAAAACTTCATCATAAAAATTACCATTTGGATAAGTATCAGTATGTTTAGTAAAAAGATTTGATAAAAACTTTTTATCATCATTTAGCCAACCTTTTTTTTGTACAAAATATAAGAATACAATACGACCTAAAAGCTTTTTAATATAAAACGATATATCTTTTTCATTATCCATAAATTCATAGGATTGATTGTGTTTGTCTTGCTCTTCTTGTGTTTTATTGTCTTTACCGTTTGCTACTGTTATATCTTTTACTAATTTATAATAAAGTTCTTTATACTTTTTAAAAAACTCTTTTGATATTTTTTCAACACTAAAAGCAAGTTCAAGTTCATCTAGTCTTGGGTATTTTAAATCTTCTAATTGTTGTATGGCTGTCTTAGTAGGTATATCAACACCTAATACAAAGGTAAATCTTTTCAGATTTGTTACTTGTTGTTTATCATTTTCATCATAGCTAAATCGTATAAAAGATAGTCGCCAAACATTTGGTTTAGATGGGTTTGTAAATACTGCAATAGCACCATCTAGCAATTCATCATTTACTCTTTTTTCTAAAAACTTATTAAATGAAACTCTATTGTTTTCTATATCTTTTTTATCATTTGATATAAATTCAAAAAACCCTATCTCTTTTCCGTCATCAAGTTCACAACTACCAAAAAATTTATATTTTTGAATATCTTTTTGTTCTGTATCTAGTGCTGTAACATAGTCTGTATTATTTTCTTCAAATCCATAGAATTTATCATAAATAAACTCTATAAAGTTTTCTTTTTTGTAGCTTGATTGTAAAAAGTTTTTAATATCCAAAACCTATCCCTTGCCTATATAAATGTTTCACTTAAAACAATATCTATATTTGTTTTTATTGATTTTTCTTCTTTAGTTTCTGTATGAACTAAACTATATTTTTCTTGTAGTTTTTTAATCTCTTTAGTTATCTCAAAATCTTTAAATTTTTTTGATATAGTTATAATATCTTTACCTAGATTTTGAAGCTTACCATCTCTAATAGTTTTTGTAAAAATTTCAAAAATTTCTTTTTGTATAAAGCCTTTATCTATCCAAGATTTAAAAAGTTTAATTGCTTGTTGGTCATTTTTATGTTTTACTTTAACTGTTGTAACTTGCTTAACTATACCATTTAATTCTTTTTCATAAAACTCAATAGCTTTTTGTACATGGTCATAATGATAGTCTTTAATAGGTAATATACCCTTTTCTTTATGGTCTGTTTTTAAATGATTTGCCATACTTACAAAACTAACAGCTTCGCAAGTTTCATTATCTACTCTATAGTAATTTTTAGATTCATAATTTTTGATAAATACAAAACTTATTTCATTTAAATCATTAATATCTCTTTGAACTCTTACTTTTTTTGGTAATTTTTTAAGTAGTTCAAATTTTCCTGGGTTAGCTTCATTGTAATGTCTAATCTCTTCTAAGAATTTTAACTCTGCATCTGGTTTTTCAATATCACTTTCATATAGCGATACAGTTCCAACTTTTTCATCTTTTGAATATATCTGGCTATCTTCTCCAACTGTATGATGGAAAGTTTGTAATTTTATAAATGCTTTTTTAGATAACTCAATCAATGCTTCACTTTGTGCTGTTGGTTTAAAGTTATAAATATGTATTTGGTCGTGTGAAGTTCCTATACGATTTATTCTTCCTATTCTTTGCATAAGTCTTGTAGAGTTCCAAGGTATATCATAGTTGTATATGATATTACTTTGGTGCATATTTACACCCTCACTTAATGTATCTGTTGAGATGATTACATTAAAATCATTTTTCTTATCGCAATAATTGGCATCAAAGTTTTCTCTAATTGTATCTTTGAGTTTATCTCGATTATCACCATGAACTGTTAAAACTTTTTTATAATCTTTTAGTTGCTCTTCAAGATATAAAGCTGTTTGTTTTGATTCTGTAAATACTACGATTTTATCATCAACATGTTCATCTAAAATATTTTTAAATTTATCTAGTTTTGGGTCATAATCTATATCTTCCCATAACTTAACTATTTGTTCTAAAATAATTAAATCACTTTCTAACTGCTCCATATAAATATCATTAAAATCACTTGAATCAAAAGCTTTCATTTTTTCATTTGCCAAATAATCTTCAATTTTATCGGTAAAACTATCTTCATCTTGTTCTATCAAGTCATAAAGATTGAAATGTTTAGAAGGTATAAATATAACACCATCTTTAAACATATCAATCAACATTATTAAATTTCTTCTTTGTTTGCGAATTGTTGATTTAAAAGCTGTAAATGAACTTTCTAATCTTTTAATTAACATTGTTTGCATTAATTTGGCAAGTGCTTCCGAACTTAATTCTATAAATCCCTCTTGAATTTTACCATATTTCTTTTTACCATCTTCGTTTAAATAAGCTAATATTTTATATCTATTATATTGTAGTCCAATTTTTTCATTTGTTAATAAATCAATAGTTTTATCAAAAGTAGTTACAAGATTATCATCAAGCTTGTATTCAAGTTCTTGTACAGGATTAATTTTAGGTATATGTAAACCTTGCTCTAAAATATCTTTTGAATAAGTATCATTTGTTTGTATATCTGTTCTAGTTCTTCTAACCATCACTTCTCTTAAGATATTATCTCTTACTTTTTTAGATAAGCTTTCAAGTTCTTCAAGTTCACTTTTTGTTAGTTCTGATTTATCTTCTTTTTTACCAATAATATCTTTATATGTTTTATCAATATCTGCAAAAAATATTTCTAAATTTGGGTGTGAATCAATAGTTGAATTTCTTTTATCTTGAAATAAATATAATTGATTTGCTATATCTTGTGGTTTGTTATTTAAAGGTGTTGCAGATACAAGTAATATTTTCTTTTTATATTTAACTTGTTCTTTACAGATTCTTTCTAACTCTTTGTATCTTGAAGTAGAAAAGTTTTTAAACTTATGAGATTCATCAATAATAATAGTTTCATAATCTTCAGTATCAGTAATCTTTTCTAATGCTCCATAAGACCTAAACTCAAAATGCCTAAATGAACCTATTTGAAACTTCTTAAATGTTTCTATCCATTCTTTTTTTATTGATGGTGGTGCAATAATAAGTATTTGCCCCTTTGTTTCAAAACATAATCTTCTTACAATCATAGCACTTGTAATAGTTTTACCAAGTCCAACAACATCAGATAAGAAAAAACCACTATGTTTTTTTATCTTTGATAACCCTTCATTAACTGCATCAATTTGATAAGCTAACTTCATAAAGCCTTTTGGTAAGTCATTGGCAACTGATGCATCATAATTAACTCTATCCTCAAAGTGTTCAATTAAAAATTTTAAATAAACTTCATAGGGAGTAAGCTCTTTTAGATAACTATTTTGTTTAATAGTTTCAATATCTTCTTCTTTAATCTCGACAGCTTTAGACCATAAGTCTTCAAATTCATTTAGTGCAAACCTTATATCATCATTATCTTTTAGTTCAACATTGAATTCATAATTTTTTGATAATCCATTTTCAGTTAAATTTGAACTACCTGTAATAACAGAACCTTTTTGTTCTATGGTATTGTCATGTTTAATAAATTCTTTTTCTCTTAATATATATATTTTGGAGTGTATGTTTTTATCTTGTGAAATTCTTATTTCAAGTTTCTTTTCAACCATCATTTTAATAAACTGATGTACACTCTCATCAATAGTTTGAGTATAATCTTCTTCTTCTAAAATATCACTTTGATTTTTACAAAACTCTTGACTAAACTTTTCATAATCTAATAGGTTAAATTTCTTACCTCTATTTTTAGCTTCAAGAGTTAATTTATCTACATTTATACCTACAAGTATTCGTAAACTATTAACATTATCAAGAAGTGAAGCAATTTTTTTAAAACCACTTATTCTAAAATATCCAATTAAAAATTCTAAATTTTTAATATCATAATGCGTAAGTATATCTTTTAATCTATTTTCTAGGGTATTTGAACCTTGATTTGTAAAAAACTTTGAATTCATATATTTTAAACTTTCTATTTATTTTTATTAAGTAACTATTTTATCTAAAGATAGCAAAATATCTAAATAAATATTTTGCTATCTTTTGCTAATTCAAAAATGAATATAAAAAGAAGTGTTACATTCATTATTTTTATTGCATTCGCCTTAAATAATTCCAAAAACCAATCCTATAATCAAACATATCATTAAAAAATCCATTTAGTACTCCTTTACACTTTATATGTAAAATTATACTATGATTGACTTACTTAATTTGGTCAATCAAATATTGTAAAATGTTTTTTCAGACTTGTATTTATAATATTTTTTAGTTCATATTGCAGTGCAATATTTTAAAACAAAAATATATCTTGTGCATTTTTATCTATATATCTATCAGCATCATCAGTTAATTCATACATTTTTATATTAAAATTATCAAGAGATAAATTTGAATTTCTTTGTTTTAAATAATATTCCTCTACAAGATGTGGATTTGGATTGTGACTACACGCAAACCCACCAACAATTTCAATAGATATATCATACATTGTTTCTATTAGGTTATCACTTGCATTAAGGTGAACACCTATTTTTCTTGGTGCATATTCAAGTGATTTTAGTTTGTTTTTACCACAAGCCAAACTTGTTTTGAGTTCAGTTTGAA
>JAYEIM010000198.1:0-11336 GCA_034660095.1 Campylobacterota bacterium
TCTAATGCTATCTTTTCTTTTCGTTTTTTACTACCTACGAAAAAGTCTTGCTCTGTTACATCTAATATATCTGCTAGGATTGAGAGGGTTTTTGTATCTGGGTCGTTTATGCCGTGGCGGTATTTTCTTATGGTTGATTCACTCTTTTTTATACCAAAGTCTTCAAGAAGTTTTAATATGGCAACATTAGTAAGTTTTTTAGTTTTAATTAAATGATCCAAATTGTGAATATCAAGCATATTAAGTCCCTTTAAATAGTCTGTAAAATCCCATAGTTAAACTTTACTTAATATTATAGACTGTATAATTCTATTAAGATATTTTAATAGACTTTAAAAGGTTATTTATTGTAGAAAAGTGGATAATATTAAATTGTTATAATTAAGATTACAAAAATAAGGGGTAATTTATGTTGAGTATTAAAAGTGTTGGGTTAAGTTTGATTGTTGCGGGGGTGTTGTTTTCTGGGTGTATTGCTAGTAATAGTAATAATATAACTACAAATGAAACTACAGGTAAGAAATTTGTAGTTGATAATAATTTGCCAAATTGGGTAGATAATGTACAAGTAGGTATAGAAAATGGTGTAGCAGCAGTTGGTCAAACATCTTATAGTAAATATGGAAATGATGTAATGCTTCCAGAAGCTATGCTCAAAGCAAAAGCTGAATTAGCAGCAACTATACAAGAAAAAGTTTATGATTTTCAAAGAAATGCAGCAGAAAAAGCTAATATAGATAATATAGAATCATATGGAAAAGTATTTAAGAGTGCATCAAAGAAGATAGTTGATGGTGTGTCTCTATCAGGTGCTTCAAGAATAAGTAGATACCAATCTCCAGCAGATGGTACACTATATGTAAGAGTAATGATCTCTTTTGAAAAATTAAAAAAAGAGATAAAAAGAGAAGTGAAATCAAATGCAGATGTTTATAAAAAGATGGCTACCACACAACAACAAGCAAACAAATTAGTAAATGGTGTCGTTGAAGAATCAGAAAGTCACTGGAAAAACTAAATATGATTAAAATTACAAAGGTGTTATCGGTTTATCTGATAACACTTTTTTTAATTGGTTGTAGTAATAATCAAAGTCAAATAAAGCCAAGTTGGATAAATAGTCCAAATTCAAATATAGGTGTATGTGGATTTATCCCTAGTGAAAATTTTGCAAAACAAAAAAATATAGCTTTAAAAAAAGCTATAAATTCACTGATGATAAAAAAAGGTTATGCAAGTGGCACAATAGATGTAAAATCTACCAGTACTCATACACAAATAAATACTCAAGAAAGTCTAAATAAACAATTTATTCAAGATAGTATCATAAAATTTACATTTGAAAATATTAAATACAATATAAAGATAACAGATATTTACAAAGATGAAGACACAAAAGAAGTATATGTAAGAATTGAGGAGATTTAGAAGATGAAAAATTTTATTATATCATTGGTAATTTTAATTGCAATTTTTGATAGTACATTATTAGCCCAAGATAATGATATGCTACAAGATATATCTAACCTAAGAGCAAAATATCAAGGTATAATAGATGATAATCGTAAGTTTTATAAAAATACTATAGAAGAAAATAGAAAATTCTATACAGGGCTTATCTCTAAACAATGGGGTAAAAACAATGTAAAGTTTTCTGATAAAAAAAGTTTTACTCAGTATTCAAAAGATTTAAAACAAAGAGAAACTATAGATTATAAAAAAGGGAGAGTAACACTTGAAATTTTAAGTGACAAACGACCTACACTAAAAGAGTTTGACAAGAAATATAAAAAATTATCAAAACAAACAATATCACAAAACACAAAAAATGACCCTCTATTTAAAAATAGTAAAATAGATAAAACAAACAATCAGCAACTAAATAAAAAGATAATAAAACAAAAAAAATTTAATAATCAAGATATAAAAACAAAATATGTAGATAACAAAACTATCTATTATATAGATGTGCCACTAGTAAGTGGCTATATAAAAAAATTGGCAAATCATTATATGAAAGATATAAAATATTATTCAAAATTATATGATATAAAACCATCATATATATTAGCCATTATCCAAACAGAAAGCTCATTTAATCCAAATGCAGTTTCTTATGTACCAGCTTTTGGACTTATGCAAATAGTACCAAATACAGCAGGGAAAGATGTAAATAGATATTTAACAGGGAAAAAATCAAAACCAACACAAAATTATTTGGAAAATCCATCAAATAATATAAAGATGGGTACAACATATATTAAGATTATTCAATCACGATATTTAAAAGGTGTAAAAAATAAAGAAAATTTATATTTATGTACCTCTACAGCTTACAATGCAGGGATAGGTAACCTTTATAAAAGTTTTACAGGTAGTAAGGCTAAAAAAACACAAACTATAAGAAAAATAAACAATTCAAATGCAGATGATATTTACAATCATTTATATAATTCAACTAGACTTACTGATGAAGCAAATCAATATGTTAGGAAAGTTAGAGATTTTGGAATGAGATGGGAGAGGTCTTTAAAAAATGGAGAAATATAAAAATTATATTAAATTAGAGAATATTAGTAAGACATATTCCACCAAAGAAGGAAACAATACTGTTTTAAGTATTGATGAACTATATATACCACTTGATGGAGTAGTGGCAATAATAGGCTTTTCTGGAAATGGGAAAACTACATTATTAAATCTTATAGGCTTATTAGATACGCCAGATGCTATTTTTCATGAATATAAGCAAAATAATAATAAAGATATATATGTACCGATTAAAAATAATAAACCAAAAATAATATATAATATTTCATCAGAAAAGAAATATACAATAACATTTAGTCAAGATAAACATATTATTAAAGATTATAGAGATCAACCCATAGATATAAATAAATTTAGACAAGAAATCTTTGGCTTTATTTTTCAAGATGCATTACTTCACCCAAGCTTTAATGTATCAGATAATATACTTATGCCACTAAAAATACAAGATAAAAGTCTCTCAAATAATTACAATGAGTTATTAAAATCTTTTGGTATAGAAGATAAGTATGATAGCAATATCAATGCTTTATCAGGTGGACAGAAACAAAGAACTTCAGTATTAAGAGGACTTATTAAAGACCCAGATATAATATTTGCAGATGAACCTACAAGTAATTTAGATTATTCACGATCTAGAAAAATACTAGATTATGCTAAAGACAAGGCTTTTATTTGGATTACCCATGATTTATTATTAGTAGAAGAACAAGCAAAACATATTATACCTATCAATAAAGGAAGAGTTGATAAAAACATAGCTTATAGAAATAAAGTTGATGTTAATGGTATTCATGAGATTAGAGATTTATTGGGCTATGAAGAACATAGCGATATAATTATAGATAAAGAATATATAGAAAATAAAACAGATAAAAGGTTTTCGTTTAATTTTGCAAAAAATGATTTTAAGATACCTAAAAAGAATTTTATAATTCAAGTGAGTTTATTAACTATAATATTATTTTCTATACTTTCTATACTTAAAATAAATCATAGTACAACATCAGTCGTTCATGCAATACTAGAAGACCCAAAGATAAATAATTATATCTTAAAAAGAAATGACAGGAGAAAATTATCAAATCAAATTTCGAATGAAGATGCTATAAGAAGTGCTTTAAACTTTAATATGCAAAGTAAAGAAATAGAAATTTTCCCACTTTATAACATACATAGTATTATATTAAATGATTTAAATAGTGAGGGTTTACAATGTTCTACATTCACTAAAGATGACAAAATAGTATCTTCAATGATAGAAAATAACATTATAACTCTTGGAGATACTGAAAATAGTGCTATACCAAGTTTTCAAATAGGTGACAATAGTTTTCAGCTTGGAGATTATATAAGTGAGTTAGAAAAGATTAGTTTTATTATTGTATCTCCAAATACTGTTAGTGAAGCTTTGGAATCACTAAATAAGATACCTCATAAATCAAATATAATAGGATTAAATGCTGGTTATGAATTTAATGTAAACATTATTCAATCATCGGTAGATTTACCTAATAATGTAGATTGTATGATACGGGAAGAATTAACAGAAATCTTATTAAGAACAAGTGGTGAAATTGAAGGTGAGAAGAGCTATGACAAAGACAAGAAAGGTTCTGGATACTTTATTTTATATCCTGATGGACTAGATAATTCCTTTAAAGTTTTAAATCAATTAAAAAGTGGCAATTTAATTGTCAATGATGAAAGATTAAGTATATCAAATTTATTTACTATTAAAAATGTTGTAAATCTCTCTATGGGTATCAATACTAGTGTTAATATTTTAAAAAATTCTTCTATTGTAATATTGTTGTTTTTATTGATTTTAATTATATATACAACTGTAAATGATAGCATAAATAAAAAGCAAAAAGAGATAGGTGTATTATTGTCTTTTGGTATCACAAAAAATTTAATTAGAAAGTTTTATTTTATAGAATCAACACTGTTATGGTTTTATTTATCAATTTATACATTTTTAATATTTATAATTCTAGAACCAGTTATAGAGTTTTTTTCTAAAAATGATCATTTAAATTATTTGTTGGGAAATAATACCATTGATACTTCATTGCCATATACTCAACATTTAATGCTATATAGTTTTACTTATTTGGTTATTATTTTTATTTATCAATATTCAATTAATAAAAATATCAAACATAATCCAAATAAACTTATTAGAGATGTGCCATGAAATTAATAATAGTTTTTTTGATATTTCTCACATCTATATTTTCAAGTGAATTCAAAATAGATACAAAATATAAAATTTTTGGATTTACTAAAAAAAACAATAAATTTTATTTTTATCAATTAAGAGATGGGCAAAAGTACTATTTTTATAAAGAAGAAGGCTTTCCTTTTTATCAGGGTGTCAATAATAATAATTTTAATAATAAATATATATCCTTTAATAGCGATGAAAAAAATTTAGATAGTGCAGTGTTTGAAAAAGTTATAAGGAATAGTGAAGGAAACTTTAACAATTTTCCTTTTACTTATGGAAGTGAAAAATATTCAATTATTAATAATAAGATAGTAAAAACGATGGCTGTTCATAAAGTAGAAAGACAAAAATATTTAGCAAATATTAATAACGACAAAAGAATAGTAAAACCAAAATTAAAGGAATGGGAACCAAAAAAGATTGTCTTCATAGATTCTAATCAAACTGTAATAAAAAAAATCAACAGCCATGAAGGTGACTTTATTTCTCATAGAGTTGATTCAGATAGAATTATAGAAATGCGAAATGAGAGCATAGATATTTTAAGTAGTTTTGAAGGAAAATATTTTGATGAACAAAAAACAGCAGAAGAGAAACAGCAAATAATAATAAAAAATTATTTTGAAGCTATTTCAGATATTCAAACTAACTCTGAAAAATTATTTGAACAAGAAACATTTATCAAAAAACATAAATCAAATATACTAAACAATATTAATTCTATCATTGAAAAACAAAAAACCATTCATGGGTATCAAAAAAGTAAAGTTCGTCTGAAAGATTTTTATACTAATAAAAAAGATGCTTTTAAAAATAATTTGGAAATTCAAGCATCTTATAAAGTGTATTTATTTTTTTCAAAAAAAGTTAAAAATAAAAAAAATACAATAGGTACATTTTTTAAAGACTTAAAAGAAGAGTTAACAACAGAATTCATTAAGTCTAGTGCAGGGAAAAAGCTATCCAACACAATATCAACTAATAATAAGATTAAAGAGACAATTTTATCACATAAAAGTATAATTACAACAGAAGTGAGTTCTTTTAGTGCTGAACAAAGTGATTATCTATATGGGTATGCTCTATATAAAACAATACCATCTTCTGTAATAAAAGACAAAAATAAATCTAATAGTTTAGAAGAAGAAATTTATAAAAAAATCTCAGAAAGAAATATATCTACAGAATATGAGAATAAGATAAGAAATTATTATTTTAGTTTAAATAATGAATTTAATAGTTCAAAACAACAAAATCTTTATACAGATATTAAGACCTTAGAAATAAATACAACTACAGAATATGAGAATGAGATAAAAAAATATTTTCTTGACTTTCATCGCATAAAATTAGATTCTGGTTCATATAGCAAAGAGGTAAAAAATTTAAAAAAGTACTTATTAAGGTATCAAAGAATATTAAAAGATAGAGTGGATCTCGTAAGTGTAAATTTTGCTACCGCTCTGAATACATTAAAAATTGATAAAGAAATACATCTCAAAAATTTAGCTAACATAGATAAAAAGATTGATAATGAGAAAAAAGAAATAGAAAATATTCATAAAGAAATAGAATCACAATTACAATTTTATTTTGAAAAATTAACAGAGCAATACAAAACATTAAATGCAATTAGAAAGCAAAAAAAGACAAATGCTGAGAAACTTAATAATCCAATTATTTCTATATATGATTTTGGTAAATTCATGGAAGATCCAGATGATACTATAGGGTCAACTAAGAAGTTTTTAGTAGGTAGGTTTAATAATTATTTAAGAACAAAAAGAACTGCATTATCGCGATCAATGACCGTTTTATTCATTCAAAAAGATAATAACTATTCTAAACAAGATAATAACCATTCTAAACATTCTGCAAGTACAGTAGCAAATTATCTAGAATATAAAGATGTATATTTAAAAATTGTTCCAGATGGTCCAACAATGACTGCTTTAATAAAAGTCGATGCAAGATTAAAGAATTTTAATATTGATGATTTATATAAAAAATACAATATAAAAACCAAATGTTCATCTTTTAAAACTTATTTAAATAATCAAATACAAGAAAACTGGGATGGAAAGGATACGATAGAAAAATTAGTAAAAGATGATAAAAATAAATTTAAATATTATTATAAAGAGTTACATACACAATATTCTGATAAGTTTAAAAATATAAATTGTGATGATTTTAATAATGAGACAAGTGATACTGATAAAGAATCATCTAATGATACTGATTCAAATGTAGAATATGTTTTTGTAAAAGATGTAACTAATTATCAAAATGTTTTGAATAAAAATCCAGAATATAATCTTATAACTTGCAGTGATTTTAATAATGCTGTAGAAAATATAAAACCTCTATATACTAATTATAAATTTGGTATATATTATTGTAAAGAAGAGAATAATGTAAAATATAAAAGCTATGGTCAAGGTATAGGCGAGTATCAAGAGTATGCCGACCCGGTGACAGATATTATAGATTTAATATTAAAAATAAGGAGTAATTAAAATGAAAAAAATTATTTTCATAATGATGATTTTAATAAATCAAAGTTTGGTATTCGCATGGGAATGTGAAAGTACAAACAAATTTACTAAAGATGGGACTGAGATAACAGAAATAACCATAGACAAGAAAATTGTTTTTACAAATAAAAATATTGATAAATGTGAAGATATATTGTATGTTTATAATAATTTAGTATATGATAAGAATCTAGAGTTATATACTAAAAGTAATCAATCTAATCATAAGAATAACAATATTTATATACAAATAAAGTCAGATAAAAATGAAATAAAAAACATCTATGATTATGGTAGAGAAGATATTAAACAATTATATTATAATAGTATAGATGATGCCTTTTTAACTATTGTAAAAGTACCAAAAGATATTACTAAATATACATTATCAATACAACTTCCAAAAACAAATTCTAATATATCAAACGATGGTTTTTCATACAATAATAAGCAATATAGTTTAAATGAAAAACATAATATATCTAAAGAATTATTTGACGATATTAGAACAAATCAGATTTTTAAACCAGATTTTCATATAGAAATAAAGAAAACAGATAATGGTTTAGGGTTGATATTAACATATAACATTTATAGGGCAGTATTGAAATTTTATAATAAAGAAAATGAAGAAATTAATACAAAATCAATTGAATATATTATAAATCCAACAAGCAACGACAATAAATTAGCAATAGATGATACAATGATAGGAGATAAAAACTTTACATTAATGAAAAATAATACAGCTATTATACTAGGGGAAAAGCAGGAGTATAACATAGAAGTGAAGGAAAAAACAACAGAAATATCATTCAAAATTAATTGCATAAAACATTCTATAGAAACAACTAACTTTGGCAAGTTGGAGAAAATAACAATGAAACCATTTACCTCCAATGTAATACATAATTCTATTAAGTATAAGTGTGGTCAAGAATATTCTACAACTTTAAGTATTAGTAAAAATGGAAATGAGTATTTAAATAATTTTGCTTCTAATATACAAAAAACTGATAATCCAATAATAGATTCTCTCACTTGCATATACAATCAATCAAAAAAATCAATCGAATGTACAACAAAAATTGAAGATATGTTATTGGTTGTAATCCCATATAATACATCAACTGAATTTTTATCTAAAAGTTATATAAATGAACAAAAAAACATAGATGATTATATGATTAATGTAGGACATATAAGAAATTTTATTCAAGCTTATCAAGATAAACATTCAAATACAAAAATATTTATTCAAGTTAATAATGATCAAGCTGATATATATAATGGTAGTTTTGAAAATACTCCATATAATAAAAATGATGCTATACATCATAAGTTTGATCGATATCGTACTATGCAAGATACATTTAATCTTGTAAAAAACAAATCAGTAAAAGTTTTGTTTTTTTCTAATAGTAGTGAGTATCCCGTATGTAATCAGGATATAGATTTAGAAGGTAATATTACAATTATAGATTTTACAAACAGTCTGGAATGCAATAAGAGTAATGTACAAGTTATACATTATAACCATACGCAAATTAAAAATGTTGAATTTAGAGGCTTTCTAGATAATAACATTACAAGAATATTTAACTAGGAGGTTAAGATGAAAATTTTATTTTATATATCACTATTATTTACTTTAGTGAGTGCAAATTATATGCCATGTATCATCATCAACGAAGATGCAAAAATCTACAATAATGATGGTGAAAGGACAGATAATACTTTAAAATTTGGAGAGTTTTTATACTCCAACCAAGAAAGCGGTAAGTTACAGAATATTTTCAAAAAATCAACTAACACAGAATATACATATATTGGATGGACTCTTAAGAGTAATACTAAATGTGGAGTATTTTCTGGTTCAGCAATAAATACTGAAAAATTAAAGAAAAATAATCAAATTATTAATTTACACAGTAAAATATTAGTTGTTAATCAACTTGCAATAAATAATAATCAATCATATACAGAACCAATATCTATATATAATAGTTCGAACCGTAATGGTATCAATGGTACAGTACGGATGTATGAAGTATATTTTAAACTTAAAGAACAAAATAATCGTATTTTATTATCTAAAAGCTCTTCAATAACAAGTTTTAACACTGAGCATATGGTTGGATGGGTTGATAAAAAAAATATAAGAATGTGGAATAATAGAATAGGATATAATCCTATAGGAGAAACAAGATATTGGACTAATCAAAGAAATATTAATAATAATAGGCCAACTATCCGTCAAAATATTCAGGTATTAAAATATTTTGACCCAAGATACCCTCAACTTATGGCAAATACTGGAAGAAAAGGTATAATGAAAATTAATAAAATAGAAGATAATAGAGGCTTTAGTGATATCAAACAGGCTTTAACTAAAGCTATTAATCAAGATACTATTTATATCGCATTTTTAATAGATGCAACAGAAGGTATGAACCCATATATTCAAAATGTAAAAGTTGGTATTAGAGAGTTTATTGAGCTTAAAACTAATAAAAAAAGAATTAAAATTGCAATAGCATATTATAGAGACACTGTGGATAATGTAAAATATAAACTTCTTACTAATTTTACTACACCTACAAAAGCAATGAGGTTTTTATCCACAATAAATGCAACATCATCTTCTAAAGATAATGAATCTGAGTATATAAGACATGGATTTTCTCCTAATGTAGCTGAAGCTAAGTCAAAGTTAGAATCTATGTTTAACGGTATAAACAGTACTATTAATAATTTAAATTTTTCCAAAGAAAATATGGAGTCTCATTTGATTGTCATTGGAGATCATGGGAATCATAGAGAGAATGAAGATCAAAAAATATCAGATATTGCAGGTAAATTAAATAATAAAAAAAATAATATTGTACTAGATGCTGTAATGATAAACAGCAAAAAACAAATATACCAACCGTATAATGATATATTTAAAAATCAAATTACACAAATTCAGAGATTAAATGACAACAAAGGAGTCTTCCTCTCAACCAGTGGAACCTCTGCCACAATTAAAAATGCAATACAGAAGATACATGATAGTTTTGTGGATACCCAAAATAAGTTATTAGATTGTGTTTCTCATATGACTAGATATAATTGTGAAGATATAAATAGAATGGCAAAAACACCTGAGACAATCGACAATTTTTTAAGAGGTCAAGCTTCATTTGATCTATTTATTAACCTTAATAATGGTAATTTTCAAACAGATATATTAATAGATACTACTATATTAAATAACTTGGTAGCTATGCTTGGTAATCTTATAGAAACAATTAAAGGTGGTAGAATTTCGGATCCAGATGCACCAATGTATTTTAAAAGGTCAATAGAAACTACACTAAAAGCTATAAGTGGTGAATCAGATGACTTTACAATAGACACAAATATACAAGCATATTTAATAGAAAAAGCAGCTTTTCCACCAAATAATCAGTCTTTATTAAATTATTCTCTTAGTGATTTACTAGATACATTTCGTACAAATAGTACATTTCTAAATAATTATCTTGAAAAATTAAGCTTAAAATATGAGAGATTAAAGTGTTTGAATAGTGAATATTGTTGTAATGATGGATTGTACGAATGGAACTCTAAGAAAAGAAAACATATTTGTGAAGATGGCAAAGGAATTATACACAGTAAACATGAAATATCTATTAGGAAGAATGACGATAACAATCAAAATGGAGTATGGGTATGGGTACCATTAAAATATTTACCGTAATATCATTATTGATTATTAATACTTATGCTTCTGTTGATTCTAAGGATTATAAAATATTTTCTAGTGGCTATATAAAGCATGCTGAAGAAAAAGACCAGTTTTTATGTGCAAATTCTAAGGGTAAAGTATTTACATCTGGATGTGACAGCAATAACAATCAAAGAATCAAATTTAAAAAAGTGAAACTAAAATTACACAATGATTGTAGCAATACAATACAAGTTAATTCAACTAGCAAATATTATTTAAGACAATCATCTAGTTTGGAAGA
>JAYEIM010000199.1:0-2256 GCA_034660095.1 Campylobacterota bacterium
TTAAAAGAGTTAAATTTTAAATGGGCTAGTAAAAAGAAAATGTGGTACTACGGAGAAATGAAAGGGAGAAATCCTAAGCAAAAAAGTATGAGTGAGATTAAATCTAAATATGGATGTGAAACTTTAAAGAGTAAAGGGAAGTATAAAATAGCTAGTTGAAAAACTGGCTGTTGATTTTAGTGGTGGTTAAAAATAAATTTTTGCAAAATTGCATTTTGCTATAGGATAAGATTTTATATAGTAAATCTTTTTTTCTTTTTTTGTGGTTAATTTTGTTCCAAAATTGGGCTAGAAATGGATAGGCTTTGAAGATTATCCGTATGTGTTGAAGTGTTAGAAGTGGCTTTATATGGTGTTTTATGTTTATTTATATCCTACGGATATAATCTTTCATTAAGCCAAAATATTAATATAATATTGTAAAAAATAGAATAATATTTTTTAGCTTGAAATATTTCATTATTTATTATATAATAAACATTATAATATTTTTTACAATAAAAGTTTAAGGAAAATAAGTGTCAAATAATAAACTTAATATAAATGAATCTGTTAAATTATTGATAAAATCTATTCGAGGAGAAAGAATAGCATTAAATTTAACTCAAAAAGAGTTTTCTAATTTAATAGGTTTAAAATTTGCTACTTACAGATCATTTGAACAAACTGGAAAGATTTCTTTAGAAAATTTTATTATCATAATGGCTAAATTAAATAAGAGTCATGAATTTATTAACTTTATAAATAGCTTTGAATTTAGTAATGAAAAAGAACGATCAAGAGTAGATATTGCATCTACTAAAACATCTATTACAAACTATATTGTTCCAATATCTCAAAAACAAATCACTCTTGACAAGAAAATATTTGGTGAAGAGTTGTTTTTTAGTGTAGAAAATGGTCACTTATATGATGTTGGTAATTTTATAACAATATTACTATCAAAATATAATGATAAAAGATTGATATTATTATTAAGATATTTTGGAAAAGAAAGAGTAATGCCCTATGTGCTAAAAGAAAAAAACATTGATTTACTTAAAAAATTCAATAAACATATTTCAATGATGGAAAGATAATAGATGTTAGAAAAAACAAAAAAGGTATTAGATAAATTATCAAAAGATAAACTGTTTGCAAATAATGATATAAGATTTGTTGGAGGTACTGCACTTTCATATTACATTAATCATAGGTTATCCGAAGATTTAGATTTTGCAACAATAGATTTAAATAAAGAATTAATTGATACTGCAATGTTATCATATGGAGCTACTAAAATTGAACACAATAATAACATGACAGATTCAGCTACAAACGATGGTTTTAATTTAGAAGATAGTTACATAGTATATATGCTAGATGATGTTAAAGTTGATTTTTTTGAACCACCTTTTAATTTATTTGAAGAAAAAGTATGGAAAGATGATAAATTTACAAAATATAATAACACTGAATTAAAAGTAATGTCTTTAGATGGTGTAATTTATTTAAAAATGATGGCATTTTGGAATAGAAAAAAATATAGAGATATTTATGATATATATTTTATATTAGAAAATAAAATTTCTACAACAAATAAGTTATTAACAAAATATATTGAATATAATATTTCATACACAAAAAAAGATTTAGTGGATAAGATAAGTAGTAAAAATGAATTTTATGAAAAATATGGAGATGAGGGGATTAACACTCTTGTTCAAAATCCAAATCCTTATGAATGGTATAGAAATAAAATAGAAGAATTTTTTTATGATAGTTATTTGGAGGATCTATATAAATAATTTATTTAATTTATAATACTATAAGAATAAGTGTCACTTTTAGTAATACCAAATATATATAAAAGTGTCAGTGGATTTTACCCCAAAAACACCCCAAAACACCCAATATTTACTGACAGTTGTGTTTTATGCCCCTTGTAATGGGAACATCATCAATTCTCATAACCCGTAGGTTGCAAGTTCAAATCTTGCTTCCGCAACCAATCACAAACACGATAAACACTAATCAAACAAGACTTATAAGAAAAACTTTATTGCCTTAATATTTGTCTAGGTGGCACTTTTCTAAATTTAAAGTTGGTGCTAAACCAAATAGGCGACTTAAAATTGTTGTAAAATTAATCTATGTTTATATTTATTATTGATAAGCTTTAGCAACTGCCATCTGTAGTCTGCCTCAAATCCATTTACGGTAATGTTGTTTAATGCATTATGACAAGCTTTTCTTATGATGGTTTCACCTCTTGCT
>JAYEIM010000200.1:0-2255 GCA_034660095.1 Campylobacterota bacterium
AATCGACCATGATAAATGAAGCTCTTGAACTCTACTTTGATGAGCAGCAAAAAGGTTTACTAGAGAAAAACCTAGAAAATGAAAACGCCATGACGAACCTAGACTATGATGAGTTTTGGGATGGTGTGGATATTTAAGAGTAAATTGTAAAACAACCCACAATAGGGTAAAATACAAACAATAAATAATTTATAAGAAGTGACACAATGCCAAATTTAAACCTCAAAAACTTTGCCAAGATAAAAGATAGTGATTTTGATATACAAGATATAACTGTTTTTGCGGGGAAACCTGGTAGTGGTAAAAGTTATATTATGAAGATGTTGTATGCTCTAGATGAAACTCCTAGTAAAGTAACCTCGGAGATAAAATATGCAAAAGTACAATTGTCTAATATTACAAAGAAACATGGTAAAACATCTGAAATAAATACGGAAGAGCTTACAAAGGATGAGATATCTGAAATTAAGTCTTTATTAAGAAAAATAGAGAGCTTAGATACCTTTATGATTAAAAATGATAAAGTACTTCTTCAATCATATAAGAACATACTAGAATCAATCTTTGGAAGTATAGAGCAGATATCCTCTGCCTTCTCAGTAAATCATACAGATGTAAAATTGGATTACTCTAATAAAAATTTGTCAGTAGAATTAATTGATAATGAGGATGAAATAATAGACAGTGTTGTATTTGTCGAAACTCCACTGATATTAGAATTTAAACAGTTTATGAACAGAAGAGAAGGAAAAACACCTTATCATATAGAATCTCTTTTAAATATATTAGATAAAGATTATTCTTTTTCAGATGAGGAACAAGATGAATTTATAAAATCTTTTGTAGAAAAATCTAGAAAAATAATCAAAGGAAATATTGAAGATCGCGGGAACAGCTTTATTTTCAAAACAGATGATAATAAAAACTATGACATAATTAATGCTTCTTCAGGTATAAAAAGTATAGGTTTACTCCAATACCTTGTAACAAATAAAGCTCTTAAAAAAGGTTCAACACTCTTTTGGGAAGAGCCCGAAGTTCATTTACATCCTACATGGCAATTGAAAATGATAGACTTATTTATAGAACTTATGAATGCAGGTGTAAAAATAGTGTTTTCAACACATAGTCCATTTATGGCAGATTACCTCAATGCAAAAGCTACAAGAGAAAAATTTGGAGAGAGAATCTCTTTTAATCTTTTAAATGAAAAGGAGGGTGTTGTATCAAACACTATTTTAAATGATGAAAATTGGAATCTATTACAAGATGAACTTATGGGTGCTTTCGAGGATATAATGTGGCAATACCTATAAGCAACATCCAAGAGGGTTGTTGTGACACTGACTTAAATCAATATACTATTATTGATGGGGACTCACTAGATAGAATAGGTTCAACTTGCGATAAAATTATTGAATGCCATAATCAATATATCTTAGTTGAAGAGAAAAGTTTACTTTTTAGTTTTTTTAATTCATGTTGTAATGAAATGAGTCAAGATCTTGAAACTTATAAATATGAAACTCATGGAATAACTTATCTTAGAATTACTGATGTTGTGAATCAAATTAATACTCTTAATATTGAAGTAAAAAAAAGATTACTAGCTGAAAATATAAATGACTTATTATTTTCATCTTTAAAAAAAGTAAGTAATACAACCCATATACTTGATACAAAATTCAATAGTGCTAAAGCAGACAAAATGCAAACATTTTATCTATATTGTAATAGTGGCAAACCAATTGATTTAATTATGAGCACATGGTTATCTAGGAATAGAAAAAATATTTTTATAGAATGTAATGATTTGAAAGCTTATTTACAGCATAGGCAATGCTAAAATGGAGAGTGAAATCTATGAAAGAATACATCCCCAAAACCTTACCCCTCACTCAAGAGATAGCGAACATCATAACTTCTCACGATGAACTCCATCTTGAGTCTTTAAACATTGATGTTACAAATAAAACTAAAGAGTAAAAATTCGATATATAGTTTTAATGTGTCGGGAAAAGACACATATCTCGACATATAATTTCAATATGTCGGAAAAAGATTAAATATTACCCATATAAAAAGGCAAAAAATGCACTCTCTAAGCATATTCGGAACTAGTAGTGATGCAGGCAAGTCCACTCTCTCTTTTGCCATCACTTACCTACTGCATAAACACGGTATAAAGGTCGCTCCTTTTAAAGCACAAAATGTCTCTAACAACTCCCAAGTAACTGATACGGGTGGAGAAATAG
>JAYEIM010000201.1:0-2254 GCA_034660095.1 Campylobacterota bacterium
CCTGAACTAATGTAAGGCAATGTCTAAAAAGTAAAAGGGAGTAGTTTTATCTTCTGTTGTGTAACAAAAATTTCTTGTGCTTGCACTCTCTTTGAGAAAACCTAAAAGAGTTATATGGATATTATTTATAATTCCTTAAAGGAACTATCGTGCTTTAGCACTCTTAAGAGCAAAGTAGATAAAAGTTTATTTGTAAAGATATATTTTCAAACACCACCAATCCTAGCCCTGATAGTAATGGAATTAAATACTTTTAATTGGAATGGATAGCAGGTAATAGCTCATAAATTATATTATCTTCATTGTTAACATAATTACAAATTACTAACAATACTAATTTTCTACAATTATTTTAGAGCTTTAAGCTTATATTAAAGTTAATCTTAAGTAGGGAGTGAATATAATACTTTCAAATAAAAAGAGTAAAGGAAAGTTTTGAAAAGTTTTGGTAAATTTGGATTGAGTTTAGCAGTTGTGTCTGTTTTAGGTATAGGTTTTGTAGGATGTGGTGGTGGAGGTGGCAGTGATTCATCTACACCAACTGTATTAGATGAAAATATAAAAGAGGTGCAAGAGAATACAACTCCAACTATTCAACTTGGAGAAGCAAACTCAGATATTGTAAGCTACAGTATCAGTGGTACTGATGCTTCATATTTCAATATTGATACTACAAATGGACTAGTGACATTTAAAACAGCACCTGATTATGAAACAAAATCAGTTTACTACTTTGATGCTACAGCAATTAATACATCAAATCAAAGTGCATCTTATACAGTACAAATCAATATATTGGATGTTGAAGAATCAACAGATTCTACAGAAATAAGTGATGATACAAAAGCAGTACTTTATGCACTAGCAAATGAAAAGATTGGATTATTAAATAGCAGTTCAGTATCAGATACTTCAACAAGAAGTTTAAGAGGTGTCATTAGAGATACAAATACAGATGATATATTATTTTCTCTAGCAAATACATCCCTTGGTTTTTCTCAAGAATTATACGAAGAGTTAGTATCTGATAGTGATCTTGTAGCTGAGATAAACAAAATGGAAAACAAAGCACAGTTTGCAAATAACATATATAATGTTGTAGAAAAAAGTTTAAATGAAGAACCAACACCAGAATTATTCTTTGAATATCTTGATATAGTAGCAGAATTAGCACCAGCAGGTGTACAAGAAGCAATTGAGGTGTATTCTACAACTTCAAAACAACTTTTAAAAGATATAAAAGATTTAAATGCTTATGGTGGTACATTTCAAAAAGAATCTATCAATATAACTTTTGAAAATCAAGAAGGTGATAACTACGACGGTGAGATAAGTGATATAAAAGTATACTATATAGTAGATGCAGAGGGTACTACTAGCTATGGAAGTGGTCATAGTACTACAAAAAGTGGTGATAAATATATATTATCATTGACAAATATAATGGATATAAAAAATAAAATACTTATAGAATATACAGTAAATGGAAAAACTCTAAAATCACCATATATTTTAGGTACATCTGAGGATATAACTATAGTTGTAAGAGATACACCGCCTATAGTAAAAGCATCTTGTGAACTTAACAATTATACAGGTGAATTAACATGTATTAATGAAACAATTGATAATGGTAAGAAACTTACAAGTGATGATTCAGGTTATAACTATAGTTGGTATTTAAATGGAGACAACATTGAAGATTCAGACTCTTTCAATGGATATTATACATATACATCAAAAGGTGCCTACGGAATAACACTATTTGTTGAAGATAGTGCAGGAAATAATAAACACTATATGACAAATGTAAACTACGATCCAACATCAATTGATATAGATTTTTTTGTAGATAAAAATATACAAAATGAATATAAAGAGGGAAATAATGTTACATTTTTAATTTCTACAGAAGCTTACAATCAAATAGAATCTTATCAATGGTCTATGGCTAAACCAAATAGTATACAAACAACACTTTTAGGTACAGATATCTCAGAAACAATAGAAAATTTAGAGGCTGGAAACTATAAAATATATTTAACAATCACAGATGTAAATGGAAAAGATAAAACAGAATCATTTGAGTTTGTTTCGGAATCTACAACAGAAGAACAACCAACATACACAAACAACAACTTCACCTACTCAACCATCACATCAAGTGTCACAGGAAAAATATGGATGGATAGAAATCTAGGAGCAAGTAGAGCTTGTACATCTTTTGATGATACTCAATGTTACGGAGACTACT
>JAYEIM010000202.1:0-2250 GCA_034660095.1 Campylobacterota bacterium
TATTCAATAATTGTTAATTTATCTAATATATTATTGTAGTTAATATCATCTAGTTTATTACTATTATTTGCTTTATTTAAGTTATGTGCTATCTGATTTATATTGTTACCTATTCTATTAATACTACATATCAACTTACCTATATCTTTTCTATCATCTATTTTTATATCACTTGTATTTATTGCACTTCTTAGATAATCACTTGCATTCATATTACTTGCACTAGCCTTTAACTGCAACATATTATATAGTTCCTCTGATAGTCTGAATTTAAACTCTTTATTTTTCATATATAAAATCCTTATTTTATACTGCGTGGATACGCTTTAATCATAATACTATCGTTTAGAGTAGTATTATGATTATACTAAGATTAACATACATAGTATAATGTTAATCGCTCTTGGGTTTTTTAAGGGTTTACCCTTGAAGCACGATGTCAATGTACCATCAAGTAGCGTAGCGAATTGAGGGTACATTGACTGTCGTGCCTTTATAGAGATAAAGCCTATATAATTAATAAAATGTTAGCGATATATTTCTTAAATTGAGCTTAACATTATATGTTATGATATGATAATATTTATTAGAATAATCATAACGATAATATAAACGATAGTTTATACAAACTTAACAGATACTATTAAGATTAATTAAAGGTTAGTAAGTGTATAATTTAAAAGATAAACGATAGTTTATACATTAATTAAAAGGATAAACAAAATGGCAAAAGTACAACAACTAACAAAAGAAGAGATAGAAGCTAAAAGAGATGATTTAAAAGCTAAAGTTTCTGAAAGTAAAAAAAAGGCTTTAATAGGTAGAAGTAGTCCTGCAAAAGATTTTTTAAATGAGATAAGCGATATTGTAAAAGACGCTTTGAAGCATAATGTAAGCTACAAGCAACTAGCTAAAGATATATTTGATACATATAAATTTAAAGTTTCTGAACAAACGCTTAGAGCATTTGCTCAAAATGCCCTGGGTGTTGAGAAACAAAAGAGAACTAAAAAAACTGCGAACGCTACCGCTTCGGTAGAAGATAAGGTTAAAAAAACTACTACTGAAAGTGGTAGAATTAATGCTGATATAAACGAATTGTAAGGGGTATAAAATGAGTAAATTTATAGTTTTAAATACTAAGGGTGGAGTTGGTAAATCTACTTTATCAATGCAAATTTTAGCACCTTACTTATATTTTCAAAATGGACAAAATGAGAAAGTTAATCTTGTTGAATTTGATGATGAGAATAGTGATAGTGAAACATTTGACAATAGCAATATTGTTACAACAAAAAGATACAAACTAAGTGGTAATGATTTAGATAGTACACTAACTGATATATCTTTAGAAAACGAAGATTTAATAATTGATGTAGGCGGGAACAAGACTACTACCTATATATTAAATAGTTTAAAAAATACTAATTTAATTGATGTATTTGATTGTGTTGTTATTCCTTTAACGGATGGCGAACAAGATAGCGTAAATGCTATTAATGTTTATGAACAGATAAGAGAATTAAGTAAAGATATTAAAATCATATTTGCACTAAGTAGAGTAAATAAAAACTATGATTTAGAGATACAATTTTTAGACTTCTTTGGCGATAAAAAAGGTCGTATTGATAACAGAATAGGGCTTGTTGAAAAGATAAAAGAAGATGATAGAAATATTATTAAAATTGATGATAGTGAAAGTATCAAAATAAGTCGTGCTTTTGGTATAACTGTGTTTGAATTATCTAAACAAAATATTGATGATTTAAAAGATAAAATGAAACAATTTTTAAAAGATAAAAATACAGAAAAAAGCAAAAAAGCTAGTTATAGAATTACACTAATAAATAAAGCTATTCAATTTAAAGATGATGTTCTAAAAGAGTGTTTTAAGACAATTAATGAAGCGGTAGCGTAACGCTTCCGCTTCGGTATAAGATAAGGATTTTTTTATGGAAATAAATGGAATAAAAATAAGAGACATGAAAGATGTGCAAGATGTTTTAATGGCTCTTGAAACCATCAAAAGTGGTATTGAAAATGTAAGTGATGATATGTCTAATAACTATACTAATTATAGCTCTTTAAATGAAGATATAAGTAATAGTGCATATTCACAAAAGGAACTCATAGAGGGTATCAGTAATCTACAGATTAAAGCTAAAAATTTATTTAACAACTATCACGCTCTAGGCAACTTGCAAAAAGAAATGAACGATAACAATATCATTATGTTAAAAAAAGAGATTA
>JAYEIM010000203.1:0-2246 GCA_034660095.1 Campylobacterota bacterium
ACTTTGATATACTATTTCCTATGAAAGCCTATAAATACGCTAGTCACACGAAAAAACTACTAATTTTTTAAAGAAATACCTTAACAATGGGCTTGTTGCTGATTGTGTGTTGGGAATGTCCGTTGTAAGTAATGTTTTTATAACTGCTTTATCCACATCATTGTATAAAATCTCATATTTTCTAAAATTATGCATAAAATGAACAGTATCATCGACAGCCAATCCAATTGCAATAGCACCAATAAGCATAGTAAACATATCTAGTGGCATATCAAATATAACCATAATTGTTGTCATCATTAATATTGGAGAGATATTTGGTATCATAGATATAAGTCCAACTTTTACATTTCCAATTAAAATCAACATCATAATAGTTATAAGTGTTAAAGCTACAACATAACTTATAGCACTTCCTGTAATGGCAGCTTCCATAATACGAGCTAGTAAATTAGATATACCTGTAACTGTTACTTCTGCTTTGCCTTTAAAGTGATTGTCAATTTGGATATTTACCTCTTTTAGAAGATCTATATAGTCCATAGCATCAATATATGGAAGTTTTACAGTGATTCTAGCTTTTGTAAATCCACTATCTACAAAATCTTCCAAATCATCGCTACCAGAGTTTTCAAATAGTAATAACTCTTGAGCAATAAGATTTTTATCTTGTGGTACAACATAGAACTCTTTTTTATTCTCATTTAAAGCTTTATTTGTCTCTTTTATAATATCAACAATACTAAGAGTTTTTCCTACAAAATAGTTATCACTTTTTATTTTCATAATATCTTTAGAAAAACTGTCAATTGCATTTAAAATTTCAGGTTCATAAAGTCCATTCTCTTTTTTTGTATCAACAATTATTTCAAGTGTAACTGAACCTTTTAGTTTATTATCTACTATATCTGTAGCCATTCTTACAGGATGATCTTGGGCAAACCAAACAATAGGTTTATGTGAAAATCTAAGCTGTGATGCAACACTAATTGAGATTAATATTATAACAGTTGTAATAACTATAATTCTTTTTGGATAAGTTACAGATATATTAGCTATTTTTATAAGAATCTTATCCATCAAAGTATGAACCTCTTCATTGTCAACAATATTTATATCTTTTGGTTTTAATTTTATTAAAGCTAATAATGCAGGTAAAAGTACAAGTGTAAACAATAAACCTATAACTACTCCTGCTGATGCAAAATTACCTAAATCAGCAACAGGTGCTAGTTCTGAAAATGAAAATGACCAAAGACCAGCAGCTGTTGTGAATGATGTCATCATAATAGCTAATCCACTATGTCCCATGGCATATCTTAAAGCTTTTTTCTTATCTTTATTTAGATTGAACTCTTTAAAGAAAATTGAAAGAAGATGTATCGAAGCTCCAATAGTAACAGCTAGTAAAAATGATGGTAAAATTTGTGTTACAACTGTAACAGGTGCTCCAAATATAGCCATAAGTGAAAGAGCAGTTACAATTGTAAAAGCAACAGTTATAAGAGGTAAAACTACTCCACTTACTCTTTTAAATAATAATGCAAGAAAAATAGCAATAACTAACATAACATATTTTATAAATGTTTGCATATCTTTTGTCATAGAAGCTTTAAGTTCAGCATTGATAACAGCCGTTCCAGATACCAAGATATTGAAATCATCTGCTTGATATTTAGATACTATCTCATTTGTTTTTGTAACTATTTGGGCATTTTCCCAATCTGATAAAAACTCTTTATCTCCAACTACTTCTGTTGTATCAATCTCCTCATCGGCAAATTCATCTTCTGATTCTTCTTCTTGAGCTATAACCTTCCCATCTTTATCAAGAGAAGTATATGTAGCAGTATCTATAACTATAGTAGTAATAGTCCTTTCATCATCTAAAATTAAATCTTTAAATAGAGGATTGTTTTTTTGCTAACATCTTTTTAAAAGATAACTCTTTAGCATCAGTAGGTAGATCTTCAAATAGATCATCAACTATTAAACTATCTTGCGTTCCTCTTGTATTTCTAGCATTTATAAGAGAGTTTACATCTTCTATAAAAGGGAGATTGTTTTCAAGTTCATTATGTAGTTTATTTAATTTAGTTAGAAATTTTATATCAAATATATCATCACTAGCAATAGCAATTAATACTTTTTCATCTCTACCAAATTGATTTCTAAAATCATCATAAGCAATTCTCAACTTATCTTCTTTGTGTAAAAAACCTTCTGTTGATGTATCTACAACAAGA
>JAYEIM010000204.1:0-2242 GCA_034660095.1 Campylobacterota bacterium
AGGACACAACAGCAAGAAATTATAAAAACTACTATAATGCAAATATTAGCACTAAAATAGGTCATAAAAAATTAGGTAATATCACTTATTCAGATTTAGATGACATTATACAATCACTAGCTCATACAAAAGGAACCTCAAAAAATACACTTAAAAAAATTGTTAATCCAATATTTAAAAAAGCTCTTCAAAGAGGAGAGATAAATACTAATCCAGCCCAACACCTTGAAAGGGTTAAAATAGATAAAAAAGAGAGAATATCAAAAAGAACTGATGAAAGTAATTTATTAATTGCTAAAAAACTATATATAGGTATTAGTAAATATAAACCAAAATTAACACTAAAAAATGAACTCAATACTTATCTATATCTTTTACTATTATCAGCCCATAGATATGGAGAACTTTTAAAACTAACCACAGAAGACCTTTATTTAGAGAAAAATAAAATTATCAGTCCTGCAAATATCACAAAGACTAATGAAGATTATCATTTTCCAATTCCTATTGAGTGTATAGAGTATCTTAAAAGTGTTAAGAGTGGTTTGTTGTTTCCAAATTTAAGATATAGTTCTGTTGCTGATTATTTTAAAAAACTTGTAAATCTATCAGAGATTGAACTTTTTAATGGAAAATCTTTTACCCCACATGATACAAGAAGTCTAATGTTAAATATTATGATAAAAGAGTGTAAGATTGATAGTATGTTGGCTGATTATTGTTTAGACCACTCACAAAGCCAAATAGTAGAACACTATTTAGACTTTGAGTATATAGATAAGGTTGAGGCTTATAATAAGTATTGGAAGCTGATTAGAAGTCAATTATATGGTGAGATTCTTGAAGACACTAAGAAGTAGTGTTTTCAAGAAATAAACTATTTTAATGGTATATCTATCTTATATAAAGAACCATCATTTACATAAGTTACATATATGTAATCACCTAAAATTGTAATACCTTCTAAACCATAATTACCTGAACCTGTAAATTTAGTGTTATTAAAGAATTTTATACTTTCACCGGTAATTGTATTATATTGGTATATATCACCATTCTCGCCAAGAATATAAAGGTAAGTGTCTTGACTTACAACACCCACAATATCAGGAACACCAGTTTTAACAGTTCCAATTATAGATTTAGTATCAGGATTTACAATTGCTAGGTTTTCATCGTCGTCATTTTGAACTACATAAAGTAAATTATTATATGTTCCTATACCATCAGGAAAGTAAAAACTTTTAACATCCTCAATAAAGTTACCCTCTGTATCATACTTTTTAACTTTATCAATAGATGTAGAACTAATGTAAAAATAATTGTTCAAATATGTAATACCATTTACTTTATAACCAACATCAAATATTTCAGTATTTTCTTGTGTCGAGGTATCGTATAGATAGACCTTTCCAGTATTTTTATCAGAACTTACAATTTTATTGTCATAGGTACTCAAAGCTAAAGACGAATAATCTAATTCAATTTTTGAATAATAATCTAATTCTAATGCTCCTTCAACTAATATATTATTTGTTTTACACACTTTTACATTATCAGTGTCATTTTCTATGCATACTTGCAAATTATTGTTACCAGATGGTAAAGTAAGATTGCCATCTAAATATGTTCCACTTGATAGGTTTAAATCACTACCATTATTATAAAATTTTATTTCACCATTACCAATATTTAATACATTTGTACTAATATTTAAATTAGCTTGATTATTATCACTATCATAGTCCATAGAGTTTGTTGTAAAACTGTCAATTTTAGGTAAAATTTTATCTATATTTACCCAAAATCCTGAGCCAGCATCTATTTCTGTAAATGATGATATTCCTGAATTGTTTATTAATGTTTTAGTTGTTTCATTTGGACTATATGCTTTCCAACCATTATTGTATATCCAAACAGTATTTGCGTTATTAAACATTTGCATATTAGATATTTTGTGTTCAACACCTACCATACTCCAACCTACTGATAAAGAATTTATATATTCTTCATCAACTAAAACAGTTGTATCATCTTCAATGATTTTATGTAATACTTTACTAGTGTCTTCTGCACAAAAAGCATTAGTAACCAACAACCCACCAGCAACAACTCCACTTAATAATATTTTTTTCACACTCTTCCTTTTCTAATTTTAAATTAAATCTAAACATTAAGTTGTAATGATACTAAAAACTTTATTAAAGTTTAAAATTTTTAATAATTTGATTTTATAAAATAA
>JAYEIM010000205.1:0-2242 GCA_034660095.1 Campylobacterota bacterium
TTTATAAAATATTAATAATAAAAAAATATATACGCACGGAATTTTACTTTTAAAAATATTGCTATATCTCCTTGTTTAAAGGGATTATCCGAGGTTTTTACTTTACTACATGTGGGAATGTCCGTTACAACAGGACGGGCTATGGTGGTTACTACTATAGTACTATCTTTTGGTTTCTTTGTATTTATGTTTGCAAGTATGTCAAATATATTTAATTTTGGATTGTTAACTGGTATTGCAATTATTATTGCTGTTTTAGCTGATTTCTTTTTAGTACCTGCTATTATGAAAATTATTGTTAGGAATAGAAGAGATAATTTTAACTTTATCGCTTATAGTTCCCGCTAATAAACTTTTGAACATATCACTATAAAGCTCCTCATATATCTCATCTACATCCATAAAACCGTCTATGATTAAAGAACTAAGACCATGTAGTGATGCCCATATAATTATTGATTGTTTATAACTATCTTCATCTTTTAAGATGCCTTGTTTTTGACCCTCTTCAATAGCCAATTTTAAAGCACCAAAACCATTACAATCTTCATCTTTAATACTAATTATTTTTTCTCTAATATGACTATATTTTTTACCAAAAAGTAATCTATAAAGATTTGGATTATCTTTTGCCCATTGAATATATGCTCTTGTTGCAAGATAAAATCTATCAACTAGAGCGTTAGAAGTATCTAAAAGTATAGGAGCAGTTGCATCATCAAATTGCTCAAAACCTTTTTCAATCATCACTTCAATTAAAGCATCTTTAGATTTAAAATGCCGATAAATAGCACTTCTTGAAGTTCCTGTAGCATCACTTAATATCTTTAAAGTTAGTTTATCTATATCATTAGTTTCTATAAATTCAAAAGCAATTTTTAAAAATTCCTCTTTTAGATTGCCGTGGTGGTATGGTGTTTTTGTCATTGTATTTTCTTTTGTTTGTTAGTTAGTATAGTTTTTGCATTTAAATTTGTAACTACTTTTTTACCTGTTTTTAGTTCTAATGATTCTTTTGCTACTTTTGCTACATCAGTAAGTCTCATCTTTCCATCGTTAGCTTTTAATTTTAACTGTCCGATTTTCTCGGACACTTCACTTCCTTCTTTATTTAATTTTTCTTTTAAATCACTCCAATATTTTCTTGGTCTTTCACTTTGTGTTAAAATCACAATAACATCTATAAAACTAAAGTACCATAGTTCTTTTTCATCATCCCATTGTGTTCGTATCTCTTGTGATTGAAATAGTTGCATACTTTTATTTTCTATATCTTGCATTTGTTATCCTTGATATTTTCACATATCATATCATCAATTTTTTGTTTTATTAAAAAGTATGTCATTTTGTTAAGTTTATTTATCATCATATTTTTTCATATTACGATGCCATATACTCTAAAGTAGCTTTTTGTATCAAAGCTGAACGGCTTAGGTGATGTTCTTTTGCATAGTTATCTGCTAAGTCTAAAAAATTTGCTTGTACAGATATATTTATCCTTTTCGTTTCATTTCCAAAATCTCTGATAATCCCTTCAACAGAGATATCTTCATCTATATCTTCAAAATGTATCCCTACACCATCTCCAATAAGTCTATAGTTTTTTATCTGTTTTAAAGTAGCATTTTTCAATCTTTTAGTATATGAGTAAGGTACAGTTAAAACTCTTGAAGAATTTAGTTCTATGAACATTTTATCATCACCAAAGCCAATTGATTGGATTAAAGTTCTATTCTTTAAAATATTCATCCCATGCTCCTTGTAGTTTTTCATTATTTTCTTTAACCAACTTGATAAGTTTTTTAATCTCTTTAGAGTTTAAGTTATAGCTATCTGTAACTTTTAATGTTTTTAATTCTATCCTAGCATAACCATCTGCTTTTTCAATATGAATATGTGTAGGTAAGTGTTCATCACTAAAGAAGAAAAATCTATAACCATCTATTTTTAGTATTGTTGGCATTATATATTCTTTGTTGTGTAATTATACACACTTATAATCATACTGTCAAGTTTTAATATAATTCTCATTTGCTATCCTTGATATTTTTACATATCATATCATCAAATTTTTGTTTTATTAAAAAGTATGTCATATTGTTAAGTTTTTATTCATTTTTTAGTTTACCTTTTTATGGTTTTAAAGATTTTATCATTTTGTAATGCATTCATTTAACTCATCTTCAAACTCTTGAATTGTAGGCAAACTACTTTTTAAATTATCTGGTAAAACTTCTGTTAA
>JAYEIM010000206.1:0-11168 GCA_034660095.1 Campylobacterota bacterium
TACTAAAAGAACTTTTGCATCTTTTCCTGGGCAAGTATAAAGGTCTGCATTTTTACCGATGTAAAATAGGTTGTATCCTAAATCTTCTAGTTCAGAGATACCTTTTTGTGTTGTTGTTTTCTTCGATTCTGGCCAAAGACCAAGTGTTGTAATCTCTTTTATTGTCATATTTTTTCCTATTTTTTCATTATCATTAGTGATTTAAGTATATCTATACCTGTTTTTAATTGATTGTCTTTCATTATAGTTTCATCTGTGATAATTGTTTTATCTATTTTCTCATCATTTTTTTCATCTTCTAGCTTCTCTTTTTTTGTTTTTACTTTTGTCAGTTCACCCTCAAGATGTTTTCTCATATTAGCCTCTTTTAAACTAAATTCTGATTTTTCTCTTGTAAGAACTTCTCCAGCAAATACTTCAATATCAGGCTCAATCCCTTTAGCTTGAATTGTTCTTCCACTTGGTAAATAATATTTAGCAATAGTAAGCTTTATAGCTTCACTTCCATCGTCATTTATAGGGATTATTCTTTGCACTGAACCTTTACCAAATGTTTTTTGCCCTATTACAATAGCTCTTTTTAAATCTTGCAATCCACCTGCCACAATCTCACTTGCACTTGCACTTCCGCCGTTTACCAATACTACCATTGGTACATCTGTAACTGTTGTTTGAAAAGATGCATTAAATACCTCATCTTCCCTTTTATCTTTCCCTTTTTGAGAAACTATAACACCTTTATCTACAAACAAATCAACTGTATCTATAGCTTGTCCAAGTTGACCACCAGGATTGTTTCTAAGATCCAATACTATAGCTTTTGTTTTAGACTTATATTTTTTTATATATTTTCTAAGCTCTTTTGTTACTTTCATATCCATAAAAGATGCAACTCTAAGATATAAAACTTCATCATTTATAGTTTTTGCATAAACTGATTGTATTTTTATAATATCTCTAATAATTTTAATTTTTAATGGTTTATTCTCTGTTTTTCTAACTATTGTTATCTCAATTGGAGTTCCCACTTTTCCTCTCATAATTCCAACAGCATCTGCTAAACTCATATTTATAGTTGATTCATCATTAATTTTTAAAATAATATCACCTGACTCTACACCTGCTTTATATGCAGGAGTATCATCAATTGGAGATATTATTGTTAAAGCACCCTCTCTTTGTCCAATAACTATTCCAAGCCCACCAAACTCACCTTTTGTTTCAACTTTCATCTCTTTGTATGATTCTTTATTTAGCATTGAAGAATGAGCATCAAGCTCATGAAGTAACCCATTTATAGACTTATCTATAATTTTATTTAACTTTATATCATCAACATAAAGTAGTTCTACTGCTGCAATTACTTTTTGTAATTTTGTGTATGATTCTAGTCTACTTGGCTCTGGTTCTTCAACTTTTTCTTCTTTTGAAAAAGCACTTGTTGACAATACAAATGTTAAGCATAATATTAAAAAATGTTTCATATAATTTCATTCCTATATTCTATAATTTCTTTGGATTATATCTAATAAATGATATAATAAGACTTTAATAAAAACATTAGAGGTAATATGCAATTTAAACTAGATGCTACAAGCGGGAATGCAAGAGCTACAACATTAAAAATGGCACATGGAGATGTACAAACACCTGTGTTTATGCCAGTAGGAACACAAGCAAGTGTAAAAGCACTCGACCACAATGATATGTTAAATCTAGGTGCTAAAATAATACTAGGAAATACATATCATATGTATTTAAGACCAGGAAGTCAAACTATTAAAAAATTAGGTGGTCTTCATGGTTTTTCAAAGTTTCCATATAATTTTTTAACAGATAGTGGTGGTTTTCAAGCATTTAGTTTAAGAAAACTTGATGGTAAAAATGGTAAACCAGATCCAAACGGTATAACTTTCAAATCTCATATTGACGGCAGTTTACACTACTTTACACCTAAAAGTGTACTTGATTCACAATATGATTTTAATAGTGACATTATGATGATACTTGATGATTTAGTAGCTTTACCAAATACAAAAGAGAGAATTAATCTTAGCATTGAAAGAACAACAGCATGGGCAAAAGAGGCTATTGAGTATCATATATTACAAAAAGAAAAAGGTATTGGGGTAAACCAAAATATATTTGCAATTATCCAAGGTGGAACAGATAAAGAATTTAGAAAAAAATCTGCTATTGAACTTTGTGCATTGACAGATTATGATGGATTTGCTATTGGTGGACTTAGTGTTGGTGAACTAAACAATGAGATGTACGATACAGTAGAATACACAACACAATTTATGCCAAAAGATAAACCTAGATATCTTATGGGTGTAGGAACTCCTGAAGATTTAATCGAAAATATTGACAGAGGTGTTGATATGTTTGATTGTGTTATGCCTACAAGAAATGCCAGAAATGGTACACTATTTACAACTTTTGGAAGAGTAAATATACGAGGTGCAAAGTTTAAAGAGGATCCAAAGCCTATAGATGAGGTTTGCGAATGCTACACATGCAAAAACTATAGTCGAGCATATCTAAATCATCTTTATAGAAGTGGAGAGATGACATATTTTAGACTAGCATCAATGCACAATCTTCACTACTATTTAAATCTTATGAGAGAGGCTAGAGAAGCAATACTAGAAGATAGATGGGCAGAGTTTAAAAAAGAGTTTTATAGCAAGAGAACTACAACAAATTAATACAGGTTGTATAACATTAATAAACCATTTGATATAATATATTATAAATTTACACATAGAAAATAGAAAAAAGGTACATATAAAGATGAATCAAGAAGAGTTAAACCAAGCAAGAACAAACCCAGAATTTTTATCATATTTAGATGAGAAAGAGATAGAAGTTATGGAGTCTAAAAGCATATCTGGACTATATGAAGTGCTTGATACACTTCTTGTTTTAGATCTTGATGAGAAAAGAATAAACAAAGTTTATGAAGAGATATTAAAAGTTTCATTTGATCAAATAGAGGTGAGACTTAAGGATGAAAAAAAACTAAGTTTAGATAATGATGATATATATTTTGTAAGAAGTTTTTATGAGCATGCTATTGAGAAATGGAGTTTAGAAAACTATGATGGAGCAAAAGAGTTGTTTTTTATACTAACTCAAATAGTTGAAGATGAAAAACTAATAGATTCTGTTGCTATACATCTATTGTCTTGTGCTAAAAATATAAATATGGATACTTTTTATGATAAAGATGTGCTTCATATGGAAAAGGTTGATGAGGAAAAATATGGATATTTTATATTAGATTATAAATTTGATGCAAAAGAGTATCTAAATAAAAATTCAAAACTTTTAGAAGAACAATATGATAGTCTAAAGCATCTACTTAACTAATGAAAGTACACTTTATAGGAATAGGTGGTATTGGACTATCTGCATTAGCAAGATTTTTACAATATCGTGGGTACAAAGTAAGTGGATCAGATATTAAAAATACTCCAATTACTGATGAGCTTCAAAAAGAGGGAATAAAGGTAAATATACCACAATCTGCAGATGCAATTGAGGAACACGATCTAGTTATATACAGTGCTGCTGTTTTAAATGATAATGTTGAGATAATGGAAGCTAAAAGGAAAGAGCTTTTACTTCTTCCTAGAAAAGAAGCACTTAGTGTTATTATGCAAAAAACTACAAATTATTGTATATGTGCAGCGCATGGGAAAAGTACCACAACTGCAATTTTAAGCTCAATTCTTCAAAGTTCTGCAATAATCGGAGCTATAAGTAAAGAGTTTGACTCAAATTTTAGATATATTGATGAAGTTTTAGCTTTTGAAGCAGACGAAAGTGATGAAAGCTTTATACTCTCTCACCCTTATTGTTCAATAGTTATAAATACTGAACCAGAACATATGGAATACTATAACTATGATGAGAAAAGATTTTATGATGCATATCAAAAGTTTTTAGATATTGCAAAACTTAGAGTTATAAATGCAGAAGATGATTTTTTAAAGAACTATGAGGGCTATGCTATACGATTATATCCATCAAAAGATATAAATAAAATTGAATTTATTTTAAAAGATGATGAACCTTATACTCGATTTTCATTAAAAGATTATGGTTTTTTTGATGTTTGGGGGTTTGGTGTTCATATTGCAATTGATGCATCTTTAGCAATCTTAGCAGCTTCACAAACAATGGAGATGGAGCAAATAAAAGAAAATTTATCTAAATATAAAGGTATCAAAAAAAGATTTGATATAGTTCAAAAAAATAATAACTTTATAGTAATAGATGATTATGCTCATCATCCAACTGAGATAATAGCAACAATGGAATCTGTAAAATTATATAAAAATCATAAACATCTATCAACAACTACAGTTATTTGGCAACCACATAAATATAGCCGAACTATGGATAACTTAGAATATTTTAAAAAATGTTTTAAAGGATGTGATAGGCTAATTATATTACCAGTTTGGACAGTTGCTGAGGAGATAAAAGATATTGACTTTAAAAAAGAGTTTGAACACTATAATATTACTTTTGCTGATAAAATCATCACAACTAAAAATAAAATTGAACTTATACAGAACAATCAAATTATAGAAACTATTGGGGAAGGTATGATTGTAGGTGTTGGAGCAGGAGATATCACATATCAACTAAGAGTAAAATAGGAATAATAGATGAAATATAATAATTACTATGTGATAGATACAAATATTATTTTACAAGATGCAACAAACTTATTTAAACTATCAGATAACAGTACAAATCTTATAATCCTTCCCGAAACAGTTTTAGATGAGATAGATAGTAAAAAGAGTGGTTTTGATGAGATAAATTTTCAGGCAAGAGAATTTGCTAGAATATTAGAAGCTGGAACTACAAAAAGTATTAAAGAGATAGATAATTATACCATAATTACTATAGAGATTTTAGATACTCAAAATACCACTATTCAAATCATATCTAAAAAAACTTACGAAGTGAAAAGCAGTAATGTTCAGTTAAATATATTTAACGATAGAAAAATTCTAGAAATTGCAAAATTTGCAAAAGAACACTATATAGAAAATATAAAATTTTTATCTTTAGATCTTATGGCAAGAATAAGAGCTGTATCTTTAGATATTGAAGTAGACTCCCTAAAAGGTGATAAAGACAAGTTTAACTATGAGTTTATAAAAACTATTGATATTGATTTTAATCAACTTGAAACTCTTCCAAATATAGATATTACTAAACTAGATACAAATTACAATACATATAACTATTCATACTGTTTTAAAGTTTTACACTCAGATCAGGTTATCTTAGCAAATATAATACATGGTAAAGTTAATATATTGGATGAAGTAGAAGTTAGAGATCAGATTATTACACCATTAAATAAGGAGCAATTATTTTTTAGTAATGCTCTAAATTCTCCATATTTTAATGTTCTAATAGTTGATGCAAAAGCAGGTAGTGGAAAAACACTTTTAGCGTTAAGTGGAGCTATAAAATTAGTACGAAAAAAACAGTATCAAAAGATCATATATATTAGAAATTCTATAGAATCACTAGACAAAGGTGAAGATGTAGGTTATCTTCCAGGCTATGAGGAAAAGTTTGCTATTTATAATCATCCTTTAGTTGATAGTTTAAATTATATGATAAGAAGTGAGCATAAGAAAAAAAGCCAAAACAAAAATAAACTATTTGAAGAGTTGGATGAACAAGAGGTGATGTCAAGAGTTCAAACTATGATGGATAAATATAGTATTCAAACTATGTGGGTTGGAGAGATGAGAGGTAGAACACTTTCCAATGCATTTATTATCATTGATGAAGCTCAAAATATGTCAAATAAAACAATGCAAATGGTATTAAGTAGAATTGATAGTAGTTGTAAAGTTGTTATTCTTGGAAGCAATAATCAAATAGATAACTTTTATGTAAATAAATATACAAACTCTTTAACAACACTTTTAAAATCAACAAAAGATAAAACAAGTTTAGTTAACACATTTGCAATAAATTTAGAAAAAGTTTTAAGAGGTCCAATTACACAATGGGCAGAAGATATTTTTACTAAAAAATAGGAATAAGTAAATTACTTAGTTAAGTAACTTATAACTTTTATTTTAATACTATTCATTTATGAATTATTTAAATAGAGCTGATAGACTTATGATGATTTTGGAACTTTTATCTAATGGACACAAACTATCAACACCAAAATTAGCCAAACAATTTAACGTTTCAAATAAGATAATACAGACAGACTTTAAAGAATATATTTTACCTCTATTTGATATTGATACTATTTATTATGATTATTCAAGTAAGTCGTATATATCAAAAAATAACTTTATGCTTAACACCTCTCTTACACTAAATGATTTATCATTAATAGCAATACTTAAAAACAAAAGTAAAGACAAGTATAGTGATAAAAACCTACATATAAAAGTTGATAATCTATTTAAAAATTATGAAAAACTACTGAAAAAAAACAATATTAAAACATATATAAGTAGTGGTAATAAACCTGAAAATAATGTAACTATACAGCTACACTTAAATGGGAGTATAGCAAATACTTTTAATAAAAGAATAATCTCCTATAATCCAAAAGTGACACATATATATGAAGACAAATCTTATGATATTGAATTTAAAGTATCTGATATTAATTTAATTGTATCTACGATACAGAGTTTTATGCCAAATGTTGGTGTGATAAATCCACAACTATTAAAAAGAACTATAAATAGTAATATATACAGTTATTTGAGAAATTTTGATTAACCTAGTTAAGTAAATTAGTTTATAATATTTTATTTATTAACAAAAAAGTAAGTTTTAGATAAAATATCAATTAATGAGAGATTTTAAGAATTATATAAATAAGGAAATTAGATGGTAGAAAGATACGCAAGACCAGAGATGACAAAAAATTGGACACAACACGCAAGATATGCAGCATGGCTTGAGGTTGAAAAAGCAGCTGTAAAAGCTTGGAATAAACTTGGACTTATCCCTGATGATGATTGTAAAAAGATTGTTAAAAATGCAACCTTTTCAGTTGAAAGAATTGAAGAGATTGAAGCTGTTACAAAACACGATCTGATTGCTTTTAATACAAGTGTTTCAGAATCACTTGGTGATGAGTCAAGATGGTTCCATTATGGTATGACATCTTCTGATGCTGTTGATACAGGTGTTGCTATTCAGATGAGAGATTCTTTAAAAATTATCATTAAAGATGTAAAAATGTTAATGAAATCTATCAAAAAAAGAGCAAAAGAGCATAAAATGACTTTAATGGTTGGAAGAAGCCATGGTATCCATGGAGAGCCTATCACTTTTGGTCTTACTTTAGCAGTTTGGTATGATGAGATGGCTAGACATCTAAAAAATCTAAAAGAGACTATGAAAGTTATCTCTGTTGGTCAAATCTCTGGTGCTATGGGTAACTTTGCTCATGCTCCACTAGAGCTTGAAGAGTATGCGATGAAAGAATTAGGACTTAAACCTGAACCTTGTTCAAATCAAGTAGTACATAGAGATAGATATGCTAGACTTGCAACTGCATTAGCAACAATGGCTTCAACTATTGAAAAGTTTGCTGTACAAGTTAGACATCTTCAAAGAACAGAAGTTTATGAGTGTGAAGAGTTTTTTGCTAAAGGGCAAAAAGGTTCGTCTGCTATGCCACATAAAAGAAATCCTATTTTAACTGAAAATATAACTGGACTTGCTAGAAGTATTAGAGCTCATGCAGCACCTGCTATGGAAAATGTAGCTTTATGGCATGAAAGAGATATCTCTCACTCTTCAAGTGAAAGATTTTGGCTTCCAGATGCATTTATCACAACAAACTTTATGCTTCACAGAATGAACAATGTAATAGCAAACTTGACAGTTATGCCTGAAAATATGATGAAAAACCTTAACCTTACAGGTGGACTTGTATTTTCTCAAAGAGTATTACTTGAACTTCCAATTAAAGGGGTAAGTAGAGAAGATGCTTACAGAATAGTACAAAGAAATGCTATGAAAGTTTGGGAAGAGATTCAACAAGGAAAAGCAACTACAAATAAAAAAGGTGAGTCTTTATACTTAGGTCATCTTTTAGCTGATAAAGAGTTAAGAAAATCATTATCTGAAAAACAAATCAGAGAGTGTTTCAACTATGAATACTACACTAAAAATGTAGATAGTATTTTTAATAGAGTGTTTAAAAAATAAAAACATTTTTAGATACAACTGCTAAATCATTTACTTTTAGTTCTTGTGATGGTTGCCCCTCAAAATGCTGTGATGGAAAAGAGGGGACAATTTTTTCCCAAATTATTTTAGATGATTTTGAACTTGTATCAAAAAACTTTCCAGTTCTTTTTACATTTGGTGAGATGGGATATTTAAAAGCCAATATTTTATTTTCTAATGGTAAAGAATTTTGTCCATACATAATAAATCATCAGTGTTCAATATACAATCAACGACCATCAATTTGTAAAAACTATCCACTTAGTCCAAACCTTGATGATAAAGTTTACATAGATGACTCATGTCCTGCAGTTAATACTGAATTTGGCAGTACAATTGTAAATAAAGGGGAAGTATCCAATATAAAAGAGCATCCAACACTTACAAACTATCAAAATAAATTTATAGAAACACACTTGTATTTAGAGCAGTTTAATAATAAAAACAGTTTTGAAAAACTAATTGAGATAAACAATATAATTTTCTATAAATACATTGGTAGATCTAAAGATAAATATATAGAAACACACTTATCTTCACTAAAAAACTTTAAATATTAAAAATATAATTTAATCATATATTTTAAGTATTATTTCTATATAATCAAAACTTAATATAATTATTATAAGGAATATGCAATGTCACATATTTATGCAGACTATAAAGATATAGATCAAGATCAATTACAAAAAGACATTGACGAGATTAAAGAATCAATTGGAGATCCTACACAAGAGGATTTTGATCATCTTTTAAAGCTTGAGATGTGGGGAAGAGCCGCTACTTTTGGTGGTTTTTTCTTAATCTTTATTATTGCTGGATTTGAAGCATCCGCTGGATTTAGTGGTTTTTGGTTTTGGGTATTATCTATTATTGCTGCTATTAGTATTGGTATTGGAAATGTTGCAAGATGGGCAGATGTAACACATCCTATTTTACATGGTGCATACGATAAAGTTCCTGGCATCCCTTATAGATATACAAAAAAAGGTTTTGCTTCTGGTGCTAGAAGATATATAGATTGGTTAGATTGGATTAAACCTGATGCTTGGGCATTTGAACATAATATTATGCACCATTACCATTTAGGAGAACCTGATGATCCAGATAATATAGAAAAAAATATGTTATGGCTTCATGACAAAAAAATTCCAATGTTTTTTAAATATGCATTTGTTTATATTTTTGCAGCACTTTGGAAGCTTACATATTATGCGCCAAATACATTAAGAATATTAGGAAATAAAGAGAAAAGAAAAAATAAAGAACCAGAAACAATGGAGTATGAATTAAGTCCTCTTAAACCAAATGGATTATTATTATGGAAAGATTATATCTTACCTTATGGAATTATCAACTTTGTAGTATTACCATTTTTATTTTTTCCTTTAGGGATGGAAGCTGTATGGACTGCATTTATTATAATTTTAATGGCTGAAGTATGGGCAAATCTTCACTCTTTTGCAGTTATTACACCAAATCACTCAGCAGATGATATATATCAATTCTCTACACCACATAAAACTCAAGGGGAATATTACCTAAGACAAATTATGGGAAGTGTAAACTATAACACTGGTTCTGATTTTATAGATTTTTGTCATGGATTTTTAAACTATCAAGTTGAGCATCATATTTTTCCAGATAGAACACATTTCTTTTATCAAAAATCTCAACCAATTATAAAAGATATATGTAAAAAATATAATCTTGAATATAGACAAGAAAATGTTTTTAAAAGACTTTTTATGACTATTGAACTTATGGTTGGAAAAACAAAAGTATTAAGAATAGAGGGTATATAAACCCTCTTATAGTGATATATTTAAACTTTTCTAATAAATAGAACTTTTAGATAATCACCCTCTCTAAAATTATCACTAACTTTAAAGTCTTTTGGTAAAGAGAAACTCTCCTCAATTTTAAATTTTAAATTTAACTCTTTAAAAGCTTTATTTATAAAATCTTTAAATTTCATCATATTTAACCCAGCATAATTTGTAGATGCTACTATAACTCCGTTTTTAGAAGTGATAGCAATAGCCTCTTTTAAAAGCTTTACATAATCTTTAGCTACACTAAATGTCATCTTTTTGGTTCTTGCAAAGCTTGGTGGATCAAGAACAACCAAATCAAACAATAAATTCTTTTTTACCGCATATTTAAAGTAGTGAAATACATCTTCTACTATAATATCTTGTTTAGTTATATCTATATCATTTATTTCAAATTGTTCTTTAGTTTTGGGTAAACTTCTTTTTGCTAAATCTACACTTGTCGTTTTAGTTGCTCCACCAAGAGCTGCAAATACAGAAAATGCACCTGTATATGAAAAAGTATTTAACATAGTTTTATTTTTTGAATATTTATCTCGAATAGTTTTTCTAACATCTCTTTGATCTAAAAAAACTCCAACCATAGCTCCATCATCTAAATATATTGCAAAATTTACATCATTTTCTTTTACTATTAGTGGCTCTGGTGCTTTTTCTCCACAAATAAAATCTTCTGAGTTGTCAGGGTCTTTTTCGTTAGAACTAAACTTTTTCTTTTGATATATCCCTTTATATAAAGTGATTGATTTTAGTGTATCTAAAATTTTATTTTTCTGTTTATAAATCTCTGTATTAAACCAAGTAATAAGATAAAAACCATCAAAATAGTCAATAGTTACGCCATTTATACCGTCACCATCACTATTAAAAATTCTAAATGCAGTTGTTTTATTGTCTTCAAAAAAACTTTCTCTATACTTGATGGCCGACTTTATCTTTTGTTGAATATTATTCATTTGGTTTATTATCGTTTTTATAATAATCTAGTATTGTTAATGTAAAACTCATCTTTTTTCTCCAATTATTGTTGTAAACAATAAGTTATTTTCTATTTAATATGTCCATTACTTCTATTCT
>JAYEIM010000207.1:0-11139 GCA_034660095.1 Campylobacterota bacterium
TTTCTTCTAAAGAAGCTGCTTGTTGGTTTGCTTTGTTTGCTAAGTTAGTAACAGAATCTGTCATTGTAGTAGAGTTTGATTCTAATTGTTGACCGTTTGATAGGTTTTGTTTTGCGCTTGTTGATAGGGCGTTACCAAGAATGTTTACACTTTGCATAACTGCTAACATATCTGCTTTTAGGTTTGGATTTATGTTTACTTTGTTTCTAAAATCATCACATGCATACTCTTCTAGTGTATTTTTTAATTGAGTCATATCTCTTTCCATTGCATCAATCATTTTATTTATTGTTACAGCTAGTGTTTGAATCATTGGATTTGTTGTATTTGCTTTGATTCTACACTTATAGATACCCTGCTCTACTTTATCTGTAGTTATAGTAATCTCTCCCATAACTTTCATATCATCTTGCAGTTGTTTTGTTACATTTTGGGCTGTATCATTTAAATCAACTATTAACTGTGAAATTTCATCATGATGATAAACTTCAGCTGGAATATATCTATTCGTTTTAAATTGAGCAAAATCTAAAAATATATTAAATTGTTTTTTAAATCGTGTTAAACCACCAACAACAACACTCTTAACAACCATATTAGAAGTAATAACTAAAGATATAATCATTATAACCATGATCAACATCATAATTTTAACTATATTTGATGATTCATCTATAATCTTATCTACATTATGTATTTTATTTGCTACAAGATACATACCAATAGTAGTACCTTTAATGTCTTTAATAGGTACAAAAGTATAGAAAAACATATCATCCATATATGTACCATCTGATTTTAATTTACCAAAATTAATTTTAGATGCATACGATTTAAACTTTTTGTCTATAGCTTTTTGAGATATATAATAATTTTGTATTTTAGTTTCTGCTGTTAATGCATTTCCTCTTTTATACTTTTCATCCATCAATACAAGAAGATATTCATGTTGTTTTTGGAAAGATTTTACTATTGAATTAAATCCCATAATAAACTCTAAAGAACCTAAATAACTTTTATCTTCAGAAAAAATAGGGGCAAGTCCTCTCATAACCAATCCTGCTCTCCCTATCTCTATAGCAGAAAGTGGTTTTTGTGTCTCTTTAACTTTTACAACCGTAGCTCTAAACGAAGTTAAATCATCTCCAAATTTTGTAGGCTTCCAGTTTCTTAAAAAGGAGTGTACATTTTTATCATGTACATGTACTTTTATATTTTTAAAAGGTGTACCATTTTTCATACCACCAGAAACTCCTGCCAATGCTTTTATAGCTAAATCTCTATTGTTAGTCTCTAAAGCTTTTCTTATAGCTGAATTTTGAGATATAGATACAGCATTAGTTATACCTGCTACTTGTTTACCGCTAACTCTCTCATTTACCATCATTGTTAAATTATTTTTAGCATTTTCAAATACATCAGACTTGATACCATCAACTATATATAATGCAATTCCAAATGCAACTATTAAAAAAATAACCGCTACGATTATAAGTTTTTTTGCAATTTTGCCACTTAAAGATGATTTTGCCATCTTAACTCCTTATGATTATTTATCTCTAATGTTATCGATATTTTACTTAAAATTTATTGTATTTTTAGATATTACTTTACATTCAACTACAAAATTTGAATTTTGCAATAAAATAGTGTCATCTTGCTCTATATCTTGCAAATCAACAATGCTATTGTTTTGTGTTAGTTGTACAAAACCTTTTTTATCTTTTTTGTTAGGATGATTTAAGTCATAACTATTTATTATATTGTTAAGTAACTGTTTTTTTGTATACAAAAGTTGTGAATATACACTCTTAAACTGTTGCTTTAATTGCACTATAGTCTCTTTTGTTGATTCAAATTTTTTTTCTAAAGAGTGTTGCATAAAAGATGATTTTAAATGTTTTAAAACTTGTTCTTTATGAAATATAATAGTTTTTTGCTTTTGAGTATAATCATCACTAAGAGTATCTAGATATTGTCTTAGATCATTTATATTTGGTGTTGATATCTCTATTGCATTTGATGGTGTACTAGCTCGTACATCTGCTACAAAATCAGATATAACAAAATCTGACTCATGACCAACTGCACTTATAATAGGGATAGTTGTTTCAAAAACAGCATCTGCTACTATCTCTTCATTGAAAGCCCAAAGGTCTTCGATACTTCCACCACCACGACCAACTATTATTAAACTGCCCTCTCGTTCCCAAGTTCCTGCTTGGGAACGAATATTTAAATCTTGTGCTAACTTATCTGCTCTTTTGATATTTTTTACAATATCTTCTTTTGCACCAACTCCTTGTACTAAAGTTGGAAGTAAAATCATCTTTGCAAGTGGATAACGACTTGATAAAATCTTTTTCATATCCTCAATAGCTGCACCTGTATTTGATGTGATCACATATATATTATTTGGATATTTTGGCAACTCTTTTTTGATACTTTTATCAAAATAACCTTTGATTTGAAGTTTTGTTTTTAACTGCTCAAAAGCTAGTGCTAAAGCTCCAACTCCTGATGGCTCTATTTTTGTACAAAGTAACTGATAGTTTCCTCTTGGGGTATAAACTGTAATATTTCCAGATATAACAATTTTCTGCCCAACTTCAAGTCTAAATTTTAGATATTGGGCATTTCCTCTAAACATTACACAAGATATTGTAGATTTACTATCTTTTACACTAAAATAGATATGACCAGAATTGTGATATGTAAGATTTGAAATTTCACCCTCAACATAAACAGAGCTAAATGTGGTTTCTAATATTCCTTTAATCTGTTCATTTAAAGTAGATACTGAGATTGGTGAATTCATCTATATCTTTCTAGCAATGAAAGTTGTACTCATATCTAAAGAATAACCTTTAACAAATATTGGCTCCAACCCAACCTCTTTTAACTCTTCACACATCTGTTTAGTAGTTATAAAGTTTTCTATAGATTCTGGAAGATATGTATAAGCATCTTTATTTTTAGATACCATACCTCCAATATGTGGCATAAGTTTATTCATATAAAAACTTGTAAGTTTTGCTCCCAGATCATTTTTATTATTTTTTGTAAACTCTAAAATAACACAAAGTCCACCTTTTTTAAGAACTCTTGCAAACTCTTGCAACCCCTCTTTTCTTTTTACAACATTTCTAATTCCATACGATATAGATATAAAATCAGCTGTTTCATCTTCAAGGGGCATAGACTGGGCTCCTGCTTCTACAAATGAATCTTTTCTATGAGGTATTTTTGTTTTTCCAACCTCCATCATCCCAACACTTGGATCAACACCAATTATCTCATCTAGTTCTATCCCATTTGATTTGGCAACATTTTCCCAATCTATCATAAGATCACCTGTACCACAAGCTACATCTACTATTCTTGTTAGTTTTGGTTTACCGTAAAAATTAAAAGCCATATTGCAAGCTTTTTTTCTCCATGTTTTATCTATACCCATACTTAAAACTCTATTTGCTAAATCATATGTTTTAGCAATATCATTAAACATTTTTATTATATCTTCTTGATTGTCTCTGTTCTCTTGTGCCAATTTTTTACCTTAAAATAAATATTTTGATACCATAAGCCCTATAACAAAACCAATATTTAGTGCAACAATTACTTTCATCATATTTAGTTTTTCATTCGCTTCTGGCATAAATCTTAATACTTTTTCTTGTTTGATTAGACTTCTATCAAAGTTTTTAGATGCCATATCAATTTTTTTTAGTGTTTGTTGCAGAGTAAGTTCTGCTAATTCAAACTGCTCTGTTAACTCTTTTGCTTGTTTAAAACTCATATCACTCATAATAGTATTCCAATCTTACTTTTTTATTGTGATCCATTTATCTAGCTCACAAAATATACTATTTAAATTTCCCAATACATAATCTTTCGCTTCTGTTTGTAATCTTCTAAAAAAGAGATATTTTCTAGCAGCTTCAACATCTCCACTCTCTTTTGCTGCCATCGCTTTTTGTGCAAAATCTGTATTGTTGTGTGCCATCTCCCAAACTGTACTACCTAGATATCTACTCATTGTGATAACTTTATCATTTTTAACTGCAAAATATTTTGGATCTTTTACAAAATCTGTAATTGTAGAGTTTGAACCAAGATATTTATGCCCAAAAAAGTTTATAAACTGCTCTTCAAGATAATCTTGCTCTGAAGATATAGCTCTATTTAATGCAAAAAATAGATTATCGTTTGAGTTTTTTTCTATTTTTTTGAGTTTTTTCATAGTTGCTATTGCATTTTTACCATCAAGCTCACCATCTCCCATAGGTATTATCCACTTTACATTTCCAAATGTTCCAACTTTTGCTATCTCTTCAAGAACTAAAGATGATGTTTTATTTCCACCAACATCTACAATTATTTCATGATTGTCATCCATTAAAATCATCTCATCAAGTTCAGTTATCTTATTTGTAGAAAGCATTTTTTTATTTACGATATTTGTTCTTGTGAAACTTCTTGAGTCATTATTTTCATCATCTATTTCAATATATGTGACTTTTTTACCATGTTTTTTATAAAGATATGGAGCAATTACTTGCATAGCAACAGTTGATTTACCAACACCACCTTTTGTTTGTGGAATAATTATCATTGTATTTTCCTAAATTGACTTTTTAATTATAAAATGATATAATCATAAAAGTGGAAGAGGAGAAAATCTCCTCTATTTTAATATAACGGTAGGGCTAATACCATTAAAACCACAATTACAACGAATAAATTCATCAGTGTGTATCTCCTTTCGGAGTGCACCTTCTACACTCTATCCTTAAATACACCCAAGCCTATCCAGAATTAACACTAACTACATCACTATTTATTGTATCTTAATAATTATTTTATTTAGTTGAAAATAGCCTTAGAGACAACTTCCTCTTTGTCATCATATAGTTTTAACTTAAAAGCATCTATTGAATTACCATTTTCATCTATATCTATAATAACTATTTGCATAATAGATTTACAACTATTTGGTACATCAAAATGTCCACCTAGTCCTGTAAGTGCTTTTTGAATTGGTATCTTACTATCCATCCCTATTACATTGTCTCTGCAACCTGTTAGCCCTACATCTGTAACATAAAATGTACCATCAGTTATCTCTAAATCATCTGTTCCTACATGAGTATGAGTACCACAAATAGCACTTATTTTACCTTTTAACAGTTGCATCATTATTCTTTTTTCAGCTGTTACTTCTGCATGAAAATCTAAAAAAATATGCTCTATACCATCTTTGTTTAATTTATCCATAAGTTCTACAGCATGTGTAAATGGATTTAAAACTTGTGGCATAGTATAAAGTCCCATAAGATTAACAATAGCTAATTTTTCATCTCCAATTTCAACTATTTTTACACCAGTTCCAGCTATACCTTCAGGATAGTTGTCAGGACGAATAACAGGTTTTGTTTCAAGCAAAGTTAACATATCTTTTTTCTTATCCCAACTATGATTTCCACCAGTTATAAAATCTATTCCACAATTAAAAAGTTCATTTGCATTTTTGACAGTCAACCCAAATCCATGACTTGCATTTTCCCCATTTGCTATAACAAAATCTATTTTATGTTTTTCTCTTATATTTTGTAAGTTTTGTTTTATTATTTTTCTCCCTGGACGACCTACAATATCCCCTATAAATGCTATTTTCATTTTATACTACACTCTCCACATCTTAATCTAACTTCAAATACTGCACTGCCATTTTCATTATATGCTAACAATTGCCCATCTTGTTCATCTATAATCTTCTTAGCAATATTAAGTCCTATTCCCATACCACTAGACTCTTTACTACTTGTAAATGGATCAAAAATTTTATCAATAATATTATTTGAAATTCCACCTGCATTATCCCTTATTTGTGTAATAATATATTGCTTATCTTCACTATATTTTATATTTATATCTATTAACCTATCTTCAAAACTTCCAATTTTAACTAATTCATCAAGTGCATTATTTATTATTATTACCCATACTTGCTCTACTCTTTGCTTTTGTACATAACTTATAAATTGTTCTTTATTTTTATCAAATCCAATCACAAAATCTTCACCATTAAATTTTATATTTGAAATTTGTTTTGCTCGATTACATAAAAGTGTTAATGCTGTAACAATTGTTTGATAAATATTTGTATCTTCTCTTATCTCTTTTGACTTTTGAGACATCTCTCTCATAGACTCAACAATATTTCCAAGTCTATTTATACCATCAGTTATTCTTTTGGAGTCCTCTATCATTCTTATTTTTAAATCACTATTTGGTAAATCTTCTATATCATATCTCATCATCTCAAAGTTACCTTTGATATATGTAAGTGGTGTATTTATTTCATGAGTCATACCAGCAGCAAGAGTACCAATCGTGTTTAACTTTATATTTTCAAGTCTCTCTTGCTGCATTAAATCTAGTTGCTGAATATTCTTTTTTGTTTCGGCTTTAACTCTCTCTTCTAAAGAGTTGTTTAGTTTTTCAAGTTCAATTTTATCTGATATTACATGTCGTATTGCTGTGTAGGATACTATATTATTATTTTCATCAAAGTTTGGCTCAATTTTTACATCTACCCAATAGCCTGTACCATCTTTTTTTAAATTCTGAAGTTCTCCACTCCATACTTTACCTGATTTGATTGTATTCCACATATCTTTGAATAACTCTATAGATGTATCTGGATGTTTTACTATTGAGTGATATTTTCCTATTAACTCTTTTTTTGTATATCCCGCTATATCACAAAATGCTTGGCTAGCATCTATAATTATACCATCTAAATCTGCTACAGACCTAATAATATATTTATCTATTAATTGAAGAGATTTAATTACTTTATCACTCTCTCTTCTGTAAGTAGAAGATTTTATTTGCTCTTTTATCATAGTTATATTATGATAAAACCTCTTTTATTTTATCTTCTAGTGCTTGTAAAGAATCAAAAGGTTTCATTAAATAGTGAATTGCACCCTCTTTATGTGATTTTAGTACTTTATCAAGTGTAGAGTATGCTGTCATCATAACAACTTTTTGATTTGGATTTTTTTCAATTATTTTTTCTAATGCATCAAGTCCATTCATCTGTGGCATCATAATATCTAATAATACTACATCTACATCTTTATTGATAGAATCAACGGCAACTACAGGATTTGAATATGTAGTAACATCATATTTTCCTGTACGAGTTAAAAACCTTTTTATCATACCTAAAATTTCATTTTCATCATCAACTACTGCTATTTTATATATTTTATCACTCATTATATTCTCCTATTTACCAAATAAATCTTTTGCTGCTACATTCATAACTTGATCATTTTTCTCTTTTAACATTCTATCTAATACATCAAATACTTGATGGCTTGCTGTCTCAATTTTATCTATTTTATCTTCAATTGTCGCTTTTGAACAAACAACTGAATGTCCAGAACACTCTTTAGCTAAAGCATTTGCTTCATCGTGTACAATTTTATGTGGTGTATTTAAAGCACCGTAAGATTTTACATTACCAAATTCAGTTTTACCAAGTCCGCTATCATACCACTTACCTAATCTACAAGCAGAATGTGCTGTAGGTTTAAACTCTGTAGATTCACCAAATAACAATTGATATAGTTTATTTTTATATATTACATGATCTAATTTTGCAAGGTTTACAAAGATAGTATTACTTACTGATTCAACCTCATATACACTTCTCCCTGCATTTTTTTGAAATGAATTCATAAGTTTGATAAGAACATCAACTCTTTGTTTTGTCTCAACAACAACTTTTCCAACTACTTCAGAACTATTTTTCATCCTTGCTGTTTCTTCCTGAATTGCTATTACCATATCTTTTATCTCTTTTGCTGCATCTGCACTTCTTGAAGCTAGATTTCTAACCTCTTGAGCAACAACTGCGAAACCTTTCCCAGCTTCACCTGCTGTTGCTGCTTCAACTGCTGCGTTTAAAGATAAAATGTTTGTTTGAAATGCAATTTGATCTATTACCGTAATCGCTTGTGCTATATCATCACTTTTTTGAACTAAACTAGTTACAATCTCATTTTCTGTTACTATTTGATTGTTTAGGTTTTCAGTATCTTTTACAATATTTTGAGTTAATTCTAAACCTTCACTAGATCCAGAAGCTGTACTTTTTGATTCTTTAGCCATATTGTCTAGTTCTTTTAATAAGTCTTGATAAACATTTTGTGTACTTGAAAGTGATTCATTTATACTTAGATTATGTTTATGAAGTAAACCATCATCTGCGTTATCATGAATAGAAGTTTTTACAAGAGATACTATTATCATATCATCATATTTTTTATACTCTAGTTTTGCTTCGCAATCTTCTATTATAATTCTATCTTCACCTCTTGAGATTGTATCTACTAATTTAGATTTATCTTTAATATTTTCATTTGCTTTATCATTTGAAAAAATTATATTTTTATTACCATCAATAGCAACTATAGCTTCTGTAGTTGAGTAAGAAGCTATATTTTTTAACTGTACATTTTCTTTTTTTAAATCATTTATACTGTTTTCAAAACTATTTGTTAATTTATCTATCTCACTTTTATAATTGTTGTTATTTAGTGAAAGTTGCTTCTCTAGCTCTTCAACTTTATTTTTTAGAAGTTCACACTCTTGATCTTTTGCTTTGTTGGAAAAAAACATTTAATAACCTTTTTTTTTAGATATATCTAATGATTTTACCCAAAAGTTTATAATACAATAATTAATTGTTATATTATAAACTATTTCCATCATTATCTATACAATTGCTATATTTAATCTTTTCCCAAGTGCATTAGTTGCACTTTCTAGAGTATGTAAAGTTAAAGAACTATTGTCTGGATTTAACAGTCTATTTACTACTGCACGACTTGTATTCATTAGTTCAGCCATTTTAGTTTTTGTAATTTTTTGAATCTCCATCTCTTGCTCTAACTGAAAAGCTATAACTTTTTTAATAGCTATATCATTTACCTCCTCATAAATACCATCTTCTTTTAGAAATTCATCAAAATCACTTTTCATATTTTTTGTTAATTGCATTTTATTTCCTTTTTCCTTTTAATTGCTAAATCTATTTCACTCTTTGGTGTTTTTTGGGACTTTTTAATAAAACCATTAAGTAGTATCATATATTCCGAGATAACTGTAAAAATAACTCTAGCTATTCTTCTGTCAGATATATTACTTCTAACTTCATATAGCTTACTCTCTAGTTTCCTACATACAGGCATACCAATAGGAAATCCATATTCAACTGTTTTTATATTTTCCCCGATAATTTTTCTATCATCTTTTGATAATGTATATAACCATTCTTGAACTGGCTTTTTCCCATTATCATTTTTATAAAAGAGTGCTGTTATTTTTTTCATAAATAGAGTGTATCAAAAAAGATACAGTATGTCAATAAAATTGCACTTCTACATCAAATTTTGCAAATTTTGTCACAACAACTATATCCACTACTAAATGCCCATTGAAAATTATAACCACCAAGTTCCCCTGTTACATCCACAACTTCACCTATAAAATATAAATTTTTTTGCAGTTTACTTTCAAGGTTTAAAGTTAATTCACTTGTATCTACTCCACCTTTTGTAACTTCAGCTTTTGTGTATCCAAAGTTTCCAGCTGGCGACATGATATAATTGTGAATGTTTAATTTTAAATTTTTAGTTACCTGCTTAAATCTTTTTGGTAAATAACTCTCTTTATTTGGTGCAAAATCTATACTGATGCTGCCTTTTTGCCAATATAATGATGTAGTTAAAATAGCAGGTCCACTACAACCTTTATGGGTAAATAACAGTCCACCTTTTATCTTCTTATCTCCTACAGTTATAACAACCTCATCTAAACTAAGACCACTTAGTTCTTTAAACCAAAACTGATCTTTTTGTACTGTAAAACCCACAAGTGCAGGATCTAACCTATTGACTCTATGCCCAAACTTTTTTGCAATTTTAAAACCAACATCAGAAGCCCCAATAGCAGAATAAGATACTCCGCCAGATGCTACTATTAATTTTTTTGTTTTTATCTCTTGATTTGAAGTTTCTATTGTAAAAATATCATCTATATAACTCACATCGATAACTTTAGTATCAAGTTTAAAGTGAGATTTTGAAGTTAGTTTTTTAAACATATCGATAATATCATCGCTACTATTGCAAAAATATGTACCTTCTACGATTTTTTCATTTATCTTAGGATAAACTCCATTTTGATTTAGAAATTTTAGTAGATCATTTTGAGTAAATTTATCTAAAATAGTTTGTATAAACTTACTGTCGCCTAGAAAATAATCACTGTTCATATATTTGTTAGTGATATTACACTTTCCACCACCACTAACTTTTATCTTTTGAGCTATTTTTTTATTTGAATCTATAATGCAAGTTTTTAAATTTTTATTTTGTAGCTTTGAAGCTAGCATCAACCCAGACGCACCAGCTCCAATTATTGTAATATCATATATCATTTGAACTATTTATATGCTCTTACAACGAATCCTCTTTTATCTTTTGATGTGATAGTATAGTTTACATTTGTTATATTTTTATTTTTTGGTAAACTCTTTTTAACTACCCATATAGCTTCAATAACTCTTTTTCTTGATAATCCTATCTGTGCATATTTAGATAAATTTCCTATCTTATTTTTTCCATACACATCTTCTAATTTTTTAATTAGCCTAAACTCAGCACTATCAACCATACCAATAACCTCATACATTTTTGCATCATTATTTTTTTTCAAAAATGATATTAGATTTTTTTTACACTGTTTTGATACATATACTGTTCCGTTTTTTAGAGTTTTACAAGTAAAAGTTTTATATTTAGTTTTATCAATAGATACTGGTATTTCAACTATTTTTTCTACAACTTTCTCAACTTCTATTATTTTCTCTACCTCTACCACTTTTTCAACTTCAACTATTTTCTCAAACAGGTTGCAATGCTCTATGTCGTTCATTCGTACCGGGACGTAGTCGGCACCAAAAGCTTTTTTATGGGCAACAACGGCACTGGACATGCACATGCGGGAGTTGGTGTCAACATTGTTGGTACCGATGAATCCTTTTCCCAGTTTATTTGC
>JAYEIM010000208.1:0-2213 GCA_034660095.1 Campylobacterota bacterium
ATTTGATTTTAGTGAATTTCTAAATGATAATTAAAGAGTTTGAATATCTTCAATATAAACACGAAGATAAAAACAATTATATCAAGTATGAAACTTTTCAAGTGCTTCAAAAGTTTCATACTTACTTAAAATACTAATAAACCGAACTATTACTGACTCTATACTCATCTTAGTTAAAATCTCTATTTTGTTTATAAACTCATCAATTAATTCATTAAATAACTTACAAAAGTATATAGTATCATTAAATACAAATGAGTTTACCAATTTTTTATGATAGTTATTGTAACTACTTAATGAATTTGAATATAAGTCTTTTTCGAGACTGTACAATTTAGATTGTAATTCAAATTGATAGTCTTTAATATTTTCTAATTCAGATGGATATATATCAAGTATACTACCTGCTGAAGAAGTTATCAATTTATTTGATATTGGTTGATCGATTATTATTTGTTTTTTATTAACATAGGCATTTACATTATGGTTAGCTAAAGTTAAATTCAAAAAGCTTTCCATATATGAGTTTTTACAGACAGATAAGATATTTTTTAGATATTCAAAACTATGTCGAACTATTTTTTCATTTTTATAAGGAGCCAAATTAAATATTGTAAAAAAATTCAAATCGTCCAAGCAAGATTCATATTTAAATCCATTTAAAACATATATAAAACTCAATACCTTTTCTTTTAACTTTCTTTTTATAAAGCTTTTACAAGGATTTTTCACTTGAATATTATGATCATTTAAAATTTGTTCTTGTATTGTTGCGGTGTGCATACCACTATCTAAATAATACAGTTTATTATAGTTTACATTAGCCACTATTCGCCTATAAAATATAGAGCTATATCCAATAAACATATAATTATAATTATTTATTTTTGCTAATATATTAAGTAGTTTTAAAAAAGACTTATAGTTTCTTTTTTTTACAGCCTTATAAGTTATAGCCTTACTATAAGGAAAAAATTCTATTAAACTTAATATTTTATCAATATATTTAGAATCATTTTCTTTTGTTATATAAAACAACAAAATATTATTTGTTGTTTTAAAATGGTTTTGAGCTTCTATGGCTGCCAATAATTGATTAGGTGTATTTATTATAAATAAGTTTTTATCACCATCGTTTAATTCATCATATAAAATATTTAACGATGAACTATCTTTAATATCTTTTTCATAAGTAAATTTCATATTAATATTTAAATTAATTTCATCTTTAGAGGGTCTCCAAACTCATAATCTTTTTCAGCAAGTTCACCCAATATATCATTCAAATACTTAGGATGCATACCATACCCAGGTCTTACACTTCGTATGTTTTCTGCTGTAAACATATCACCTTTTTTGATATCTTTGGCTACATAAAGACTTCTACAAAACCTTCTACTTTTTTTTCTTTTATCATCCAAACTATAGTCAACCTTACCTAATAGCTTTTCTGTTTCTCTTATAGCCTTAATCATATCTGAAAACTCTTTTTTATCCATAGAAAAGTCTGCATCTGCTCCACCAATAGACTTATCTAAGATAAAATGTTTTTCTATTACTTTTGCACCAAGTGTTACAGCAGCAATAGGAGCAGTAGAGCCTAGTGTATGGTCTGAAAATCCAGACAATACATCAAATGTTTGAGCAAGATTTGGTATCATAGATAGATTTGCATCCTCTAAAGGTGCAGGATATGATGATGTACACTTTAATAGCACTATATCATTATTTCCAACTTTTCTACATATATCTACAGCATCTTGTATCTCATCTATAGCAGCAATTCCAGTACTTATAATCATAGGTCTCATTTTTGAAGCGGTATATCTTATGAGTTCATAGTCTGTTATCTCAAATGATGCTATTTTGTAAGCAGATGGGTTAAACTCTTCAAGAAAATCAACTGCTGTTTTATCAAACGGTGATGAGAATATATCTATATCTAAACTTCTAGCATATTCAAAAAGTTCTTCATGCCACTCCCAAGGTGTATATGCTTCTTTATATAGATCATATAGCTTTCTACCATCCCATAGTGTCCCACCATCAATAAGAAAATCTTTCTTATCACTATCAAGTGTAATAGTATCTGCTGTATAAGTTTGAAGCTTTATACAATTTGCCCCTATCTCTTTGGCAGCCTTTATAGTATCAAGTGCATTTTGTAAATTACCGTTATGATTTGCACTAAGTTCTGCTATTATATAAGTTCC
>JAYEIM010000209.1:0-2210 GCA_034660095.1 Campylobacterota bacterium
TATGTAAATCCCAACCACAATAATTTACTATATTTTCTATATTTTGCACAGCCAACTCACTATTCCAACCACCATCTACATGTACAACTAAAGGTCTTATACCCTCTTCATAAAGTTTCAAAGCAAGATAAGAGCTATCTACTCCACCACTAAGTCCTAAGATACAATCATAATCTTTATGAACATTCTCTTTTTTCATCTTATCGTACATAGCTTGTAGTTTTTTAGCTCCCTCATCAGTTGGAAACCATCTCTTAGATGTAACCTCTTCAAACTCCCTACAGTGATTACAAACCCCATTTTCATCAAAGCTAATCTCTGGATCAGTTGTATCCATCACACATATTGTACACATTTGATAATCTTTATTTTTCATTATTTATTCCTCATAATATTTCATAGCATTTCTTATAAATGCCATCTCTCCAAATCTTTCTTTTGCATCATTTCTAAGTTTTTCTTTGTCATATTGATTAGCATTTTTATACATAGTCATCATCGCATCTTCTAATTGTAGTTGATTTTCTACATCTGTCAAAATTCCGTTATGTTTATTTACGATATCTTCAGGTCCACCACATTTTGTGGCAATAAGTGGTAATCCGCAAGCAAGAGCTTCTATAAGAACAACACCAAAAGTTTCAAAATTACTAGATAATACAAAGCAATCTGACTTCATCATTTCATCTCTAACTCTTTCTTGCGATATTCGACCTAAAAAGTTTACTTGTTTTTTAATATTTAATTTTTTTACCAAACTTTCTAAAGGTTTTCTCTTATATCCATCGCCAGCAATATTTAGATATATTTTATCATTTAACTTTGCTATTTTTTTAAAACTTCTAATTAGTAATTCTTGATTCTTATTTTTATCTAAACTAGCGATATGTAAAAAAATAAAATCATCAGATATCTTATTTTGAAATTTTCTTTGGAAGAAAAAATCATCTACTATATTTGATAATAAATCTATATCTGTTTTAGTATATTCTTTTAAAATAGTATTAAAACTTGAACTTACTGCTGTAACTTTTAATGCTTTAGTCGTAATATTTTCAATTGACCTAATTTTTTTATTTGATATCTTATTTCTAACAAAAGATGAACTATGCTCCGTGATAATATAATTTACTCCATATTTATTTTTTAAAAATTCAGCTATTATTCCTGCGTATAAAAAATTATGTGCATGAATTATATCTGGTGTTCTAAATTCTTTTATATACTCACTATATAACTTATCAGCCATTTTAATATAATTATTTTTTAAAATCTCAAAAGGTATATATCTATGAGGAAAATATAATTGTTTATAGTCTCTTTTGATATTTATATTATCAATTTTTTCTTCCTTTTTGTAAATATATTTACTGATTAAATACCGTGGAGTAATATATCCTACTGAAAGTACTCCTATTTGATATCCAGCATTACTTAATGCCTTTGCTTGATGATATTGAAATATGCCACCTAAGGTTTGAGTTTGAGTTATAAAATGCTCAGAGGGGATTATTAGTATGTGCATTTTCTAGCCTTATTGCAATTAAATAACCTAACACTTAAAACCATTAATAATAAAAATGGTAAAAATGATTGATAACCTGTAATAAAATTATTTGTAAGCATAACTACGCTACCTACAATGCAAGATGCCAATAGTGTAAAGTAATATATTTTTAAATCTATGGTAGAAAGTTTTTCTATTTGTTTTTTGAAGAAGAAAGGATAAGCAAGTAAACTTACAGCTGAAAATACTCCAAACAGACCAAATCTACTTACAAGAGATAACCACTCACTATCCATAGTAATGTCTATAAAATAAGACTTTGCAATACCATAACCTAAAATTGGTGAATTTACAAAAGCTTCATATGCAATTTTTGCGTTTTCTAATCTTACTAAAATAGAATTATTTTCACCTTCAAAAAGTAACTGAATACCAATAAAAACATAACTAAAAAGTGGAAACAGTACAACTATTCCTAAACTAATAACTATCAATAAAAATATCTTTTTTGTCCAATACCCTTTAAGTGTGAAAAAGATAAAAGCCAATGAAAACACTGTAGCTATCAATGCTGTTCTTGACTGAGTAAAAAATAAAACTGTAAATAAAAGTAAAAATAGTACTAAATATTTTTTACTGTTTGTAAATATAAAGCTAAAAAAGTTAAATAAAATAAAATACGCAACAATTATTGCACCATCGT
>JAYEIM010000210.1:0-2208 GCA_034660095.1 Campylobacterota bacterium
CAGAGCGGCGAGTGTCTTAATACTTTGGAATCGAACTTAACTACTGCTGTTCCAGTAGCCATAAGCCCAGATGGGTATTTTACAGGTAAGATAGAGGATATAAAAGAGCATGTGAGAGTAAGTGAAGCGCCATTGAGTCAACGAAAACTTACAGATGCAGAGATAGAACATTTTAGGAAAAAAGGGAACTTTTTGGAGCTAGGCGAGATAGAAAGAAATGTAAAATAGAAGACTTTATCTGTAGAAGTATAAAGTCAAAAGATATACTCTTATTTTTATAGTTTAAATCATAAATCAAGGTAAAATAGTACAGTTTAAATTAACTAGCCAATACAAACTTATACTATAGCTACTGTGATGAAATGTAAGTTGGCAGTGACAATAATGTTTTACATTGGTTATTTGGGTTTTTGTATTGAAATAATGATTGGACAAAATATGGGTTTTCAGTTTAGTAAAATTTGAGAGAAAAAGTAAAGGGATGCGATGGAACTGGTTTACTTGTGGGTTGATAGCTATAAAAATATTGAAAATCAAGGGTTTAATTTTTCACCTAGGTTTGAGTGTAGTTATAATGAAGATACAAAAGAACTAACTATAGATGAGAAAAAAGAGCACATTGGAATCTTCCCTGATAATATTAATGTAACTGCCATTGTTGGGGAGAATGGGAGCGGGAAGAGCAATATATTAAAAGCATTGTTTCAGAGCGATGACTACTCGTCTACTGATGATAAATTATGGTATATTTTATATAGTAAAGATGAAGCTAAATTAAAGATTTATTTTATAGACCATATGGGGATTTATGAAAAAAGAGATATAGAAAAAAACAATATACATACTATTGATACACTGAAAGATAGTGCAAACATTATGACTGAAGTAGATTTTAGTATGATATATTTTTCTAATACACTACAATATTTACCTATACATAATGACAATCAAGATAAAAGTTTTTATAATATTTCTACATCATATTTGATTGATAGGTATAATAGAAAAATTTCAAATAATGAATTTATAGATTTTAAATATCAGTATAATTATTATAAATCAAAGCTTATTGAGCAAAGGATAATTATGCTAAATGACAGTAGTTTAAAACTAGATTTTGAGCTACCACAAGAATTAAACATAGTAACACAAGGTACTTATCCCTCTGATAGATATGAAATAATGAAAAAGCTACTGCAAGAAGAAGATAATAATGATTTTCGATCAAAAGTAAAAAAAAATGTAATATACAATTATCTTTTTGACTATTTAGATGAAGATGAACTTAAGACACGAATCGATACTGATGAGAAGAAAACAATACTAGAATTTTATGAAGAAATTAAATCAAAAATACCATTACAGAGTGAGCTAGATGATTTTTTAAAGTTATTAAAAAACCCAGGTTTTCTTATGGTAAGTGTTAAAATCCAGAATATTGATGACAGTTTTATAAAAAAATTAGAAAAATTTAATTCTGCGAATGCATTATCTTTAGGTATCTTAGATGTTTTCCATTTCAATTGGAAACCAGAGTTAAGTTCTGGACAAGAAAATTATCTTTTTCAATTTGCTAGTTTTTACGATACATTGAAAAATGCTACTAACTTAAAAGACGATATTGTAATACTTATAGATGAGGGTGAGACTACAATGCATCCAAATTGGCAAAAAGGGTATATTAAATATTATATAGATTTTTTAGAAAAAAATTTTAAAAATAAAAAATTTCATATTGTTTTAACCTCCCATTCCCCATTTATCCTTTCAGATATACCAAAAGAAAATGTTATATTTTTGAAAGATGGCGAGCAAGACAAGACTGTTAATATTAATACTTTTGGAGCAAACATCCATACTCTACTTTCTCATGGCTTTTTTATGAAATATGGGCTTATGGGGGAGTTTGCGAAAAGCAAAATCACAGAAATTCTAGAATTTCTAAATGATACAACAAAGTTAAAAACTATAAAAAAAGAACAGGTCAAGCCTATAATTGAGTCTATTGGTGAAGACTTTTTAAGAAATAAGCTTTTAAATTTATATAATAAAAGATTTATCGATGAAAGAAAAAAAGAGATTTTAGCAGAGAGAATTGAAGAACTACAAAAACAATACGATGAGCTAGGTACATGATAGAAATTAATCCAAATAGTTTCTATAAGAAAGAATTTTGCAAAAAATTAGAAGTATGTTTATATAAAGAAT
>JAYEIM010000211.1:0-11116 GCA_034660095.1 Campylobacterota bacterium
TTTAAAAGAAGACCAATCCCAACTCAAAGTATAGAATCTTTACATGATGATGGCACTATGGAATTTGTGGTTAAGATAACGCATGAGATGGAGATATTACCTATTATAAAATATTGGATACCTCATTTACAAGTTATAGAGCCTAGCTGGATAAGAGATATTATAAAAGATGATTTAGAAAAATATTTAGGAGAATTTTATTAAAATAATACAATGCAAAATATAACAAACTCTCCTATAGATAAAATCACATTTAACGATACAACTTTTTTGATTAAAAGAGATGACTTATTACATAAAGAATTTACAGGCAATAAAGCTAGAAAATTTTACTACTACTTCAAGAACGATTTTCTAAATATAGATACAATTATAAGTCATGGCTCAAACCAATCAAATGCAATGTATAGTTTATCTGTTTTAGCAAAATTAAAATGTTGGAATTTTATATACTATACTAACCATATCCCCTCTTTTTTAGAACAAAATCCACAAGGTAATTATAAATATGCTTTAGAAAATGGTATGCAAATAATAGTAGATGAAAACTTTGATTATTCAAGATTAAAAATTAAAAATTCACAATTATTTATAAGTGAAGGTGGGGCAGTTAAAGAGGCTAGTTTTGGACTAGAGATATTAGCAAATGAGATAAAAGAGTATCAAAATGAAAACAATATAAAAAATCTTAAAATATTTCTACCAAGTGGCACTGGAACAACAGCATTATTCTTGCAAAAATATTTAAGATTAGAAGTTTTAACTTGCCCTTGTGTTGGAGATAGTGAATATTTAAAAAAACAATTTTTAGAATTAGAATCAGATGAAAATAAACATCCTACTATTGTAAAACCCAGAAAAAAATACCATTTTGGAAAATTATATAAAGATAATTATATTTTATACAAAGAGTTAAAAAAACAAACAAATATAGAATTTGATTTGCTATATGACCCTATTGGGATAGAAACATTCCTAAATTATTCAAAATTAAAAAGTGAAAATTCAACATTATTATATATCCACCAAGGTGGAATAATAGGAAATGAAACTATGATATCTAGATATTTATATAAGTGGAAAGACCTAGATGTTAACTAGCTCTTTAGCCACTTTTTAAAATATTCTATTTGCTCTTCAGTTCTAGTGGTGCTTGTACCTCCAAAAGATGTTCGTGCATTCATAGAGTTTCGTAAATCTAAGTATGAGATTATCTCTTCATCTATTTTAGATACTTCTTCATTGGCAGTTCTTAATTCATCAATTGTAAGTTCACTCATATCTTTTTTTAGTTTGTCTGCAAGAGCTACAACATCTTTAGTTATATAGTAAGCAGTTCTAAATGGCATATTTACCTTTTGAACTAGATAATCAGCTAGATCAGTAGCACTTAAATGACCAATTTTACAAGCTTTTTCCATAGTTTCTACATTTATTATAAGTGTATTCATAACTGCATCAAGAATATCAACAGATATCTCCATAGTTGCAACACTATCAAATACACCCTCTTTATCTTCTTGAGTATCTTTGTTGTAAGCTAGTGGTAAACCTTTCATAACAGTAAGTAAACTTACTAGGTTTCCAAAACATCTACCTGTTTTTCCACGAAGAAGTTCTGGTACATCAGGATTTTTCTTTTGTGGCATAATAGAGCTTGTAGTTGCATATTCATCAGACATTTTTACAAAACCAAATTCATAGCTAGACCATAATATTAACTCTTCACTAATACGGCTTATATGCATCATTGAAGTTGAGATATTAAACAAAATTTCTAAAGCAAAATCTCGATTTGAACTTGTATCTAAAGCACAAGCAGTTGGTGCATCAAATCCTAAAAGTTCTGCTGTTTTATATCTATCAATATTATGTGGAGTTCCTGCAAGTGCTGCTGAACCTAATGGGCAGTTGTTATTTCGTTCGTAGCTACTTTCAAATCGTTCAAAATCTCTTTTAAACATATTTGCATAAGCTAACATATGAAATCCAAAATTAATAGGCTGAGCATGTTGTAAGTGCGTCATACCAGGTATTAAAGTTTCTGTATGTTTTGATGCTATGTTTACAAATGTTTCAATTAAAGTTTTTAATTTATCTTTAATTACTAAAGTTTTATCTTGAACATAAAGTGTAAAATCAGTTGCAACCTGATCATTTCTACTTCTTGCCGTATGAAGCCTTCCTCCAGCATCTCCAATAATTTGAGTTAATCTATTTTCAATAGCCATATGAACATCTTCATCTTCTATTTTCCATATAAACTTACCAGATTCTATCTCATCTTTAACCTGAATTAATCCATCCTCTATTTTCTCTTGATCTTCTATAGAGATAATATTTTGTAAAGCTAACATTTTGCTATGGGCAATACTACCTTTTATATCTTGAGCATATAACTCTTTATCAAACATAACTGAAGCATTGAATTGATCTAAAAGTTTTGCATTTTTGTTTTTTAAAATTTGTTTATTTGGCATTAAATATCCTATTTATTTATTAATGGAATTATATCATAAAAAAAGGTAGAGTATTTAACCCTACCTTCTTAAATATAATTTAACTAGCTATTAAACTGGTAATACTCTTATATTTTCATCAACTTTTGCTCTTAAAGTTGATTCAATTGCATATAATGTTCCTGTAGTTCCACTTGCACAAGTTCCACATGCACCTAAATATCTAATATAGATATCATAATATGGTAAGTTTTCTTTAATATCAATAATCTCCATATCTCCACCATCCATAACTAACATAGGTCTAATATACTCATCTATTACACCATCAACAGCTTTGATTCTTTGAACTATTGTCATCTTATCAAATGAATTAGTTCCACTAGCAGTTGTTTGTGCCGCAGTTTCAAGTCTTTCTGTTTCCATTTTCTCTTTTACTTCAGCTAATATATCAACTAAATATACATCTTTTGGTTCATGTCCACCAGGTCTAATACATGATTTACAATATGAACCAGCTTTTGTTATCTTAATAATCTCTTCAACTTCTTGAATATTGTGTTCCCTAATTGCATCAACTATATCTTTTCTAGTTTTTCTTGCACATTCACAAACTATATCAGCATCAACTATATCATCTCTAGATACACCTTTGTATTGTGCAGCTGCTTCAATGATAACATCATATGCCATAACAGAACAGTGCATCTTTTGAGGAGGCACTGCTTCTGTATCTGCATCATCTCTTAAAAATGCTTCAACTTCTGTATTTGTAATATGAATTGCATCATCAACTTTTTTACCGATACAAAGTTCAGCCATAGCATCACTTGAAGCAATCGCAGTACCACAACCAAAAGATTTAAACTTACTATCTAAAATAGTATCAGTTTTTTCATCAACTAACCAAAATAATCTCACCGCATCACCACAAGACTCAGCACCAAAGTCTGCAACAATAAGTTTTGCACCTTTAGCATCTGCATCTTCTTGTGTAAGTTCACCCATTGCAACTGGATTGTTCATACGATCTTGTACTTTTTGAGAATATTGTTCCCAAACATTTCCTTGTACTAAGTCATTTCTTGCCATTTTAAGTCCTTTTTATTATTCTTTTATTTTTAGATATATTTTATATTATTTTGTGAAAACCCCTGCAACTTTAGGGTCAACATCTATGATGTTGGGGACCCAAAGTGAAGCCGTTTGAACAAAGTGATATAAACTATATTAATGATCTTCTACATATTGACTAAAAGCTTCTTGTTTTGCATATGTCATTGATATTTCTCTAATTCTTTCAACTGCAAATGTAACTTTTTCTATTACATAATCTACTTCTTCATCTGTTGTAAATTTACTAAGTGCAAACATAACTGTTGTATTTGCTATTTCTGTTACTTCACCTAAAGCTTCAACAACAGCTGAACCCTCTAAGTCTTCACTACTACAACTAGAACCTGTAGAGATATAGATACCATTTTCATTCATATCCCATAGCATAGATTCACCCTCTACACCTCTAAATGACATTGCTACAAGGTTTTTAAGTCTTTTTACCCTTGGTACATAAGACTTAGTATCTGGTATAGTTAAAAGTTCATCTTCTAGTCTATCTCTTAAAGATTGAACTGATTTTTCCATAAGTGGTAGGTTTATATTTGCTATTTCTAATGCAGTTGCCATTGCTGCTACACCATTGTTGTATAAACTACCTGCTCTTTTTCCACCCATCACATTTTTACTTCCATGTATAAGCGTAGTGTATGGAGCTCCACCTTTTATAAACATAAGCCCTACACCCTTTGGTCCATGAAACTTATGAGCTGAACAAGTAAAGTAATCTACACCTAAATCTTGAAGATCAACTTTCATTTTTCCAATCGCTTGAGCTCCATCTGTATGTACTTTTATATTATTCTTTTGTCCAAGTTCTGCTATAGTTTTTATATCTTGAACTGCACCAGTTTCATTTGATGCCATAAGAACAGTAATAAGACAAGTTTTTTCTGTAATAGCTTCTTCTATATCACTTACTTTTACTAACCCATTTGAATCAGTTCCCACATAAGTTATATCCATACCTAAATCTTTACAATATTTAAGTGGAGATTTTATACTAGCATGTTCTGCAACAGTAGATATGATATGATTTTTTGTATCACCTTTTAGAAACTTATCTAAAAAAGTTTTTATAACTGCATTGTTACCTTCTGTAGTTGAAGATGTGATAATTATATCATCATCATCACTTGCATTTAATCCATCATATAGTTTGTCTAAAGCATCATTTAACAATGATCTAGTCTCTATCCCTTTATTGTAAATTACATTAACATTTCCAAATGTTTTGATAGTATCAACATATACATCTTCTACATGTGGATCTATTTGTGTAGTTGAATTGTTATCTAAATAAACTTCCATTTTTATCACCTATTTTTATCTTTGTTTTTATATATTTTGTATATTAACTTAATTAAGATAAAAATAGTCTTATTTGAAAAATTTAATATTAAAATTTGAATATTAAATCACTATAAGATATAATAGACTTAATTGACTATAAATAACTAAAGAAAGGTAACCATGATAATCACAAGATATGATGCAAGTGGAAACACATTTGTAATATTTCATACAAATGAAAGAAGAGATTATAGTGATCTCGCAATAAAATTATGTAAAAGTGAAAATACAGACGGATTAATTGTAGTTGTTCCACATATGATATTTGATTTTGAATGGTTGTTTTATAATAGTGATGGCTCTACTGCAACAATGTGTGGAAATGGTACACGAGCTGTTGCTCATTATGCATATGAAAATAAAATATGTGGTACATTCACAAAGTTTTTAACAGGTGCTGGAGAGATTGATTGCCAAATAGATACAGATACTAATAGTGTAGAGACTACTATGACACCACCAAAAGTCGTAAAAGAGCCATTTGAAGAGCTTGGATATACTTGGTGGATAGTTGATACAGGTGTTCCACATTTAGTAACTGTTGTAGATGATTTAGATAAATTTGATATAGAGTTATGTTCGTACATGAGAAATAAATATGATGCAAATGTAAACTTTGCAAGTGTAGAAAATGGAGTTTTAAAAGTAAGAACCTATGAAAGAGGTGTTGAGGGTGAAACTTTGGCATGTGGTACTGGAATGGTTGCTTCTTTTTTAAGAGCAAAAAAATTAAATCTTATATCTGATTGTGTTGATGTTATACCAAAAAGTGGGGAAAGATTAACAATACGAAATAATGAAATAAATCTTTATTTTAAAGGGAAAGTGAAAAAAGAGTACACAAAGGAGATATGATGAATAGATATGCTTTATTTATTTTATTAACTGCAACTATTTTATTTACAGGATGTAATAACAATACAAATGTAAAGTTATTGAATAAAAATTTTTTAGATACAAAAGTTGGTAAAATAATAGATCAAAAAATGTCTAAAGAGGTTGTTATAAAAAAACCTATTGTCATTGAGAAAAAGATTGAGAAAAAAATAGTAAAGAAAAAAACTAAAAAACCAAATATAACTGTTCAACAAAAAAAGCAACACTTTAAAGATATTTTAGTTCCAATTGCTACTGAAGTATATCATGTATTGGAGAAACAATATCAATCAATTTTAAGAGATATGCAAACGGATACAAATCGTGAGTATATTGAAAAATTAAAAATTGAGTATAAAGCAAAAACAGATGAAGAACTGCTTTATGCTTTAAAACCACATCCAATAAGTATACTTTTAGCACAAGCTGCAATAGAAAGTGCTTGGCTAACCTCTAGATTTACTAAAAGTGCAAATAATATTTTTGGAGTTTGGTCATTTAATAAAAAAGAGCCTAGAATTGCAGCAAATGCAACAAGAGGAACAAAAAAAATATATCTTAAAAAGTATAAAACTTTTAAGAGTGCTGTTTTTGACTACTATAAAACTTTAGCTAAATCTTGGGCATATCCAAAATTTAGAGAAAAAAGAACACTTACTGATGATCCATATATACTTGTAGATTATTTAGAATCTTATTCTGAAAAAAAGAAAGTTTATACTGATACATTGAAAAAAATGATTGAATATAATAAATTTTATGAATATGATATAAAGTAGATATATGAAACTACTTGTTTGTGCATTAGAAACATCATCAAATATTCATCTTGAAGCTTTAATAAATGAGTTACCAAAAGATATTGAACTCACAGGTATATTTAGTAAATCAAGCATAAATGCGTGTGATAAAAAATTAGGAAATCCGTCTTATGACATAACTGCAATGGCTATTATGGGTTTTGTAGATGCTATAAAGAAATTACCATTTTTATTAAAATTAAATAATGAGATGGTAGAGTTAGCTAAAGATGCAGATAAAATATTGCTTATGGATTCTTCTGGATTTAATTTGCCATTAGCTAAAAAAATACATAAAAAATACCCAAATAAAGAGATTATATATTATATACTTCCACAAGCTTGGGCTTGGAAAAAAGGTAGAATCCCTAAAATAGAGGAGTATTGTACAACTTTATGCTCTATACTCCCTTTTGAAAAAGATTTTTATAATAAAAAAGAGATGATAAGTTATGTAGGTCATCCACTTCTTGATGAGATAAAATATTTTAAAAATGAGATATCTAATAGTGGTAAAATTGCTTTTATGCCAGGTAGTAGAAAAGGTGAGATAACTAAACTTATGCCAATATATAAAGAGCTGTTAAAAAGTATAGATAAAAAGCCAGTATTGATTATCCCTTCACATTTTACCAAAAAATATATAGATGAAGTTTATGGAGATACATCACAGTTTATAATAACTACAGATGCTCATAAAACTCTGCAAGAGGTTGATTTTGCATTTATATGTAGTGGAACAGCAACACTTGAAGCAGCACTTATAGGTACACCATTTGTTTTAAGTTATATTGCTAAACCATTAGATTATTTTATAGCTAAAAACTTAGTACAAATAAAATATATTGGATTGGCAAATATATTCTTTGATAAGATGGGTAAAAATCCTATACATAAAGAGTTTATTCAAGATGAGGTAACGGCTAAAAATCTTTTAGATGAATATAATACTTTAGATAAAGATAACTTTTTAGATAACTCTAAAATATTAAGAGATTATTTAAAATATGGTAGTTCTAAAAATGTTGCGAAGATAATTTGTAGTTAAACTATGGACTTTTATGTCCACAGTTTTATTTTACACCAATATTATTAAACATCCAAGAAGAAACAGATTTTTTATCTGCTTGACTCATTTCTTTGCTAACAGCAGGCATAATACCAAACTTACTAATAACATTATCTTTACATCTTGCTTTTATCCTTACTGGTCTTGTAATATATTCAGTTACAAACTCAACAAATTGTTTTTCATTTGAAAACACATCTTTTACATGCTTTGTGATACCAAAAGCAGTTGGACCATTCATATTCATTTTTTCTTTTGGAGTTACTTGCCATCCCATTTTCATAATATGACATGAGATACAGTTTTTATCAAATATCTCTTTTCCATTTGAAGCAAATAAAGATGTTGCCATAATCAATATTGCTAATATAATTTTATTTTCTTTTATCATTTTTATACCTTTCTTAGAAACTATACTTATATGAAACTATTACACTTCTTGGAGGTGCAACAGTATATAAGGTATCAGTTGTTGCTATAACATTACTAGCATATCTTTTATCAAATAAGTTATTTACATTTAACATTAACTTATGACTAGACTTTGGTTCCCATCCAGCCATAACATTTGTAACAAAACTATAACCATTATATTTAGTAGTATTTGCTTTATCAGTATAATATGAACCAGAACTAATCAATTCTGCTTTAGCACTAAGTTTATTTTTTTTATCTTTTAATCCAGCAAATAAAGCATATTTATTTTGTGGTGTATTTTCCATATAGTTTCCAGAATAATCAACATTTGAAACAGATGATGCATCCCAAGCATTATATTCTATATATTTATAGTTACTATAAGTATAGTTAGTTCCAACATAATAATTATCATTTATATTATATTTTAGGCTAAGTTCTATACCCTCTTTTTCTGTTTTTCCTGCACTTTCATAATACTTAACACCTGCATTTTGATCCTTATATTCTACAATCTCATCAGTTAAATATGTTTTATATGTAGATAAACCAATTAAAATAGAATTAGATGAGTGTTTTATTCCAACTTCATAATTTGTTGCTTTTTCTGGTTTTAAGTCTGTTGACATATCATTTTGCATATTTACTAAAAGTTGTGTATCTGTCATAGTTTGTTCACCATGAGCAATAGAAGCATGTAAATTTGTTGATTTATTTAATGCAAAAATTAATGCTGTTCTATATGTATGAAGAGTTGTCTTTTTTGATACCTGCTCATAAGTATCTGTAATATCTTTATATAAATAATCTCCACTATTAGAGTTTAACTGATATTTTTCGTAAACAGAATTATCAACGTCAAAATTAATTCTATCCACCCTCATACTTAATTCAAATTTAATTTTTTTATTTAGCTTTATCGCATCTTTAGCGTAGATACCAATAAGATTGTTATCACTATTGGCACTAGATAGGATATCACCTATAGTTTTACTATTTACATTAACAATATCAAACTTTACATTATTAGCACCACCTTTTAAAGTAATATCATCATATTTATATTGATTATTATTTTTAGTCATATCTTTTTTGTAGCTAATTCCAAAAAGGTATTCAGAGTTTCCTCTAGACATCTCATACTCTGTATCTATACCAGCGTTGTAGTTGTCATTAAAGATTTTTATTTTGCCATCTTGGTATTGTACTCTATCCATAGTTTTATAAAATGATCCAACTCTTAACATATCATCACCAAAATACTTTTTATACTTTAAATCGGTTGTTTTAATTTTATTGTCATTTTTATTGTAAATCCATATACCATCATTTTCTATTGTATTACCATCTTTAAATGTTTCAAAGTCTGATTCATTAATAAATTGTATTTTATCACTTTTAGTATCGCTGTATTTATAACCAATTTCAATAGATGATGTATCGTCAATAAAACGACCATATTTAATAGCAAATTTATCACTTTCTTTTCTTGAATGCTCTTTATAATCATTGTCAGAGTCTTTTTTTGTATAAGTTACATTTAAAACATTATCTAAATTTATATAATGTTTTAAGTTTGCTTTTAAAAATTTATGACCATAACTACCATAGCCAATTTTTATATTATTAGTAGTTTTAAATACAGGTTTTGAATTTGCTTTTACAACACCACCTGTACCATTAACAGAATAGATTGAACCTGGACCTTTATAAACTATTAATTTTTCCAATTCACTTGTATCTATGTCAAATGTAAATACACCTGCCACATCTGTTTCAGAAACTCCGTTATCAACTACAGATATTCCTCTTCCGTTGTCACCAACACCTCTAATAGATAAAGTGTCATCATCAATTTTTATACCATTTTCACTATCAAGCATCTGGCTTAAATTATCAGCATTTTCTTGTTTAATTTTACCTTCACCTACAACAGTTATATTTGATTGTATAGTTTTATACATTAAAGCACTGTCAGCATATAATAATGCACAAGTAATTGAAGATAATAATATTATTTTTTTCATACTCTCTCTTTTTGTTAAATTTTCGAAATTTGAAAAGAATATCTTTAAATAGTAAATTAATTGTTAAATTTAAGTATAACTTTTTATTATTTTGTAAATTAACATTTAATTAACAATTATAAGGTAAAATAATAACTATATGAATACAATAAAACGAAATATATTATTATTAGAAGACGATAAGTTATTTGCCCAAACTTTAATTGATTATTTACAAGAGATGAATTTTAGTATTGATCTTGCCATTGATGGTGAAGAAGCTTTAGATAAAAGTTATGAAAATCATTATGATTTATACTTATTTGATATAAATGTACCTAAATTAAATGGTATTGAACTATTTAAAACATTAAGAGATAATAATATACAAATACCAACTATCTTTTTAACATCATACAAAGATGAAAAAACTTTAAAAGAGTGTTTTGAAAATGGATGTGATGATTTTTTACGAAAACCTTTTAAAGTAAGTGAACTTTCACTTAGAATTAATGCAGTTCTAAAAAGAACAAGTAGAATTAAAAATATTGTCAAAATATCTTCTAATCATTATTATGATTTTGATGAAAGAAGAGTTAGTTGTAACAATGAAAACATACATTTACCATTAAAAGTGATACAACTATTGGAACTTTTTATAGAAAATAACAATAAAATTATAACAACAGAGCAAATAGTAAATAGATTGTGGAGTGGTGCGCAAGATCATAGTGATGGGTCATTGAGACTTTATATTACAAAATTACGAAATATTATAGGGAAAGAAAAAATTATAAATATTAAAAAAGTTGGCTACGAGATATCTGGTATAATAGATGAACAATAAAAAACTCTATTAGAATTATGATTAAACTAGCAACTTTAGGTGTTCTTATTTATAGTGGATATGAATATATTATAGATCCAAATAAAACTTTATTGGATTGTCACTAAAATTTAGTTGATATGTGAAAGGGAGGTTAAATCCCCTCCGCAATCATAGCATCTGCTACTTTTTTA
>JAYEIM010000212.1:0-2193 GCA_034660095.1 Campylobacterota bacterium
AACTGTAGATACTTTAGATAACTTCTCTACTGCATTTATTTTATCTTTATAACTCTACTTTTGACATTTAGTCAAAAGTCTTTTTATTCGAAAACTCTACTTCTGACATTTAGTCAAAAGTCTTTTTATTCGAAAACTCTACTTCTGACATTTAGTCAAAAGTCTTTTTCTCTTGACCCAGCCTATATAGGGCAAAAAAGCCTTTACTAAAAGGATTAAAATCAGTATAATTCATATAGGTGTCCTTTTAGGTGTCCTTATACTACTGCAAAAAAAATTACATTTATATTTAAGCTTATCTCCCCATCAAGACTTTCATAAACTACATAGGGTCTTAATCACACAATCCTTTAACTTTTATAATCTCTTTTAATTCTTTATACTTTTTATTCTCATAATATAAGCTTAGCAATACTTCAACCCAATCAGGAACTGGTGGACGATTAAGTGAACCCCAATTATTAACAGTTGCATATGGTACATTTATATATTCTGCAAATGATTTTTTATTAAAACCAACACTTTTAAGAACTGATTTAAAGTCATCTAATTCCATTTTTATCCTTTTGTGTCTAATAGATATTGAAATTATATCTAATTATTTAAAATATATCAAATAGATACTATTAAAATATATTTTTAAGTATCTTTTAGATATACTATTGTTATTAAAAGATTAAATAAATATCTTATAGATATAATAAAGGAATAACATGATTGATTATATTGGAGAAACAAAGATAAACTACAGAAAGACTAACCCTAAAATATCTAAAGCAAGTGATATATTTAATGAGATAGAAGATTTTAAAAATAAAACACAAGAGCATTTTATAACTATCTATCTTGATGGTGCAAATCATATTATAGAAAGTAGAGTTATATCAATAGGTACACTAAATCAAAGTTTAGTACATCCAAGAGAAGTATTTAGTCCAGCTATTGAGAAAAGAGCAGCAAGTATTATTGTAGCTCATAATCATCCATCAGGAACTTTAAAACCAAGTAGAGAAGATTTAAAAGTTACTGAACGATTAAAAGAATCAGGAAAGATTTTAGGAATAGAATTGTTAGACCATATTATTATAAGTGTAAATGGATATTTATCTTTTAAAGATGAAGATTTACTTTAGAATAATATAAATAATAAAAAAGATGAGTTGTATGAGATGGGAGATGAAGTACAACTGAAATTCTCTTGTCTGCAAAAATCGGTCGCATTGGGACACTCATAACGAAAACACTGGGACACTTTAATAAGTGATATTTTCTAGATTAAAATCATAATTGTATTGTAATCTATTTATATTTTTTACTTAATATATGCAATATAATAAGTTTAGGTACTGTAAAAGATAATATCATTATATAGGGTCATCAGCACCATTAATAGTCTCTCTCGTTCAGGTTTTTTAATAGGTTAAGGACATTTAATAAGGACAATAATATAAAATAAGTATATTTACTTATTTTAGTAAATATACTTATTGTTGGATATTTATAGTTTATATTTTAGTATATTGACTTATTATAAATTGATAATTTACCTAAAAATTATCAACTTAACTCCTTGACTTGTTACGATTATGATAGTTTTTGATGTATTAAAACCTATGTAAAGCCTGTATTTACAAGGGTTTAATAAGTTCGTAACTAAATATTTGCGTTAAGATATAAGCTTATTCTTCAAATTTTCAACTAACAATCTAAAATCTTTATCTGTATCTATAAGTTCATCTATCTTTTTCATTGCTTTAGAAATAGTACTATGAGTTTTCATACCTAGTTCATTTGCAATCTCTAATGAAGTATTTGATACTAATTCTTTTGCTAAATATATGATTACTCTTTTTGCTTTTACAGCAGGGGCAGTTCTTTTACTTTTTATATCACTTGGTTTTATATTTAACTCTTTTGCTACAAGTTCAATAATTTTTGATATTGTTATCTCTTTCTCTTTTTGACCCAGTTGTTCTTTTAATATATCTTTTACAAGGGCTAAATCAATCTTTTTGTGTAAAAATGTACTATGTGCCTCTATATTGACCAAAACACCCTCTATCTCCCTCATAGAGTTATTAAAGCTAGATGCTATAAAATTTACAATCTCATCATCAAGTGTAATACCATTTATTTCACATTTCTTTTTTATAATCTTTATTTTTGTTTCAAATTTTGGTAGTTCTATTTGTG
>JAYEIM010000213.1:0-11042 GCA_034660095.1 Campylobacterota bacterium
TGGATCTAAAATTGGCTCTATTATAGAAGTATATTTTTCAAGTTTTTCATAAATATTTACATAATAGTCTTGGCTATCATTATTTATTTGAATCATTTCACTTCTTACTTCTGTTACCATAGTTGGCTTTATATGTTTAACTTCAAATATTTTTTCATACCGTCTGTGACCAGAAATATCATTGTCTCTACTTGATATTAATTCAGTGTCAAAATTTTCATCAAAGTATTTATAAAAAAGATCCAGTCGACTATTTCTTTTATCATTTATATTTGGACTCACACATACAAAAATATTATCACTTTTTATATTAGAAGATATTTTCTGTAAAAAATCAGTATTTAGTTTAAAACTTTCAACATCTAGTATATTTGAAAAAAGATGAAGTGTTTTATACTCATTATCAAATTCAAGCTCTACTTTTTCCAAACAATCAATATCGCTATTGATAGCTTTGATATTGTATTGCTGTTGTTTCAATACATCTATATGCAGTAAGCCCCGGCTTAATGCTAATTGTGATGGTTCTATTAAAGTGATATCAGAAATATCAAGTTTTATATTTTCATTCTTTGAATAATCTAATAATATCATTGTAGCAAATCCTTGTCCACACCCCCAATCTATAATATTAAATTTTTGGTCTTTAAGATAATACAAAATTTCTTTAAAAGAGTCATAAAGTTTAGTTTTATGTTTTGCTCCAAATGATTGCATATATTTATATAAAAGATTTTCATCATCTATAATCTTAACACCCCGTTTAAGGTTAACAAAAAGTTCATCTGGATTTCCAATACTATTAATATATTTAACAGATATTTTTCTTATCTGTTCAAAAGAAGGATTTTTCAAGTTATAAAGTTTTTGACTATAGTCACTTTCCTCTTTAGTAATTAATTCTTTTTCTATAGTACAACTATTAGTATTATTAACTAATAATTTATTTGTTTCTAGTAATTGTGTATTATTTTCATTTGAAGTTATATCTAACAATTCAACTATATATTTATTTTTTAAAAGATAAAAATTATCCTTTTGATTAATAAATAAATTCTTTAATTCTTCTAAATTTATTTGGTTATTTCTATTAGAATATTGACTAAACATTGTTAAGTAATAATTAGCTATAGCATTTATTGCTTTACTATTAGCATCATCATCTATAGTAGAATTAGTTATTAGTGTAAGTATTTGATTGAAATTTTTGTTTAAACTTTGTGAGTTTTTATCTTCTGTTAAATAAATAATTGCTGCTTCTAGCCTTTTTTTTATTCCAGATTCAGGTAAATATTTAAAAATTATTTGCATTAACTCAATTGAATTAATCTCTTCTATTTTTTGAGCTATTAAGATTAAAAAAGCATTTGTAATCTTACTATTAGTATTTTTTATAAACGCTTTTTCTAAAAGATGTAATATAAGATTTTTAAGTTCAAATTTCAATTCTTCAACATCTTCAATACTTTTTGACTGAAATAAATCTTCTAGTTCAAGATACGAACTTTCTAAATATACTTCAAAAATGTCTTTATCTTTAATATTATATATCTTTTTTATGAAATGATAAAAATCAAATGTCTCTTTTTCTTCAGCTAAGATATTGATTATTTCAACTTCTAGACTTCTCTCTTCATTTTCTAATTTAATTTTTAGCTTATCAAAATATTCATCCCAATTATTTAGTTTACTTATTGTAATAAAAGTAGGATTAGATTTTATATCTTTTATCTCAGATTCAATTTTTGTTATTGATTCTTTATATTCTTTTATTTTTATTTTTAATAGTTCTTTATCTTCTATTGTATCGCTTGCAAGATCAAATATGTTACCATTTTGTAAACTAATGAGTATTTTATTTACTTTTTCAATATCTTTTTTACTATATGCTTCATTAAGAGATTGAATAATTTCATGAGCCTTATCCTTTAACTCATCTGGTACTATATCTGGATGACATAATTTACAAGCTTGTTTCCATAACTTTTTTAGTTCTTTTTTATCACTATCACTTATTTTAATACTATTATCTTCATTATTTTTTATATCTTCATATTCGTTATAAAATTTTTCATAATTTGTTTTTGTATCTGAATATTCTTTGAAAACATTTTCATCAAAAGTATTCTTTGTTTTTTCTAGATCATTTTCTTGTTCTTTTAAACTTTCTGCTAACTTTTCCAATTCTTCTTGAAGTTCATTGTATACATTTAGTATCTCATCATATGATGGATCATCTTTATGTATTAATTTCAATGTGTGTTCTAGATCTAGTAAAGTTTGTTTTATTTTGGATATAGTATTTAATGTATCCTGATATAATTTTCTATCTTCATTGTACTTATCTTTTGATTTTTTTTGTTTTGAAGTTTTTCTATAAAGTATCTCTTTTTTAAGATGTAAAATATTTTCTACAAGACAACCTAATCGTAGGCTATATTGAAGATTAAAATCTTCAATATCTCTTAAATGTTCATTTCTTTCATCAGATAATAATCCTAATTTGAACTCATACTTTATTAACTCTTCTTTTAAAGATTGAAGTTTTATATCTGTATAATTTATAGGAGTCATTAGCTTATTAAAGTTTTGTAATCTACAATAGCTTTACATAACTCTTCCTTGTTATCTTTTGTATATTTCTTTTTTAATTCTCCTTTTTTTAATCCATTTAGCTTTCTGGCAAATGCAAATTCAATAAGCGGTGTAAGTTCCCATGACATTAGCTCTTCAAATCCTACTGTAGTACAATCATTTAGTAGTAAGTTATTTCTTTTATTAGGTTCAAAAGTAGCATTTTCCTGATTATCATCTAGTTTTTGGCTAAGTTCACTAGTTTTTTCACTATTTGTAGATTGAGTTTCTTCTTTAGATTTTAATAATTGAATTTCTTTTAATAGTTCTTCTGAATTAGCCTTTTGTTTTTCAAATTCATCAGTTTTAATTTTTAATTCTTCTTCAAGCTCAATTTTTATTTTTTCTAAGTAATTAATAGATTCCAATTGGCTAGAATTTGAATCTTTAGATGGAACTTCAATTTCAAAATTTTCACTTTTAATTTGGTTATTTTGATGATTAATGTCTTCTAGTTGACTAACTTTTTCTAATAAATCATTGTTTTCATTTTTTAACTCTTTTAATTCTAATTGTAATTTTTCTTCATTATTTGTTGATTCAAGGGTTATTTCATTATTATCATTAAAAATACTTAAATCTAAAAAGTTATAATAATCTTCATAAAGATATTTATATCCTAAGTGCACTCCAATATAGTAAAGTGCAATTTTAGTTTGTTCTTCAAAATCATGTTTAAATCTATTAATCAACTCTACAAATAAAATCCAATAACTATTTTCTCTTTTTTCAGGATCTAGTAGCTTTTGTGACTTTAGAAATATTGCACCAGTTACTAAATTATTAATTATCTCTTCTTTTTTTTCATTAGACTTCTTATCAGTTTTATTTATACTATTTATAGTATCTGTAATAATATCAAATAATGATTTATCCTTAATATTTATATCTTCTGGTTTTTGTATACCTTTTAAATTACCACTTAAAAATATCTCTATATTATCTCTTTTTTCTAATTTTTTCATAACTCTTAAATCGTAAAAAAAACCAATGTCTTCTTTTGAAAAATTATTTTTTCTTTCATATGAGAACATATCAAAATAAAAATTATCATAAGATTGTTTTAAATAATTGGAATTTTTATAGTTTATAAGTCTTTTAATATAATCATTATTATATTTATCTTCTAATTCACTAAAGTTAAATATTTCAAATAAAACTTTAAAACCTTTAGTTTTATCTTCTATACTTTTATAAATATTTACTTCTTCTATTGCTTCATATTTAGAATATAGCTTAAATTTTATTTTTGGGTTGAATTTTGTTTTATAAAAATTTAATCCATTCTCAGATAGACAATATATGTTTAAAATATTTTTTATACTTACCTCTACTGCTACTTTTTGGTTAAAAAAATTATTCTCTTCTTCCTTTATAAATTCTAATATCAAATAACCGTATTCATCATCATATGGTAAAAAAGACAATAGTTTCTTTATACTATTATCTTTATTTTTATCATCAAAAACATAATTTTCATTTATATGAATTTGTCCAAACTTTTCAAGTTTTAAAAATTCATCTCTACTTATTATTGTATAGCTCATTTTCTATTCCTTTTAAAAATCAAAATCATCATCAGAATTATTTTCATCATTAGTTATTTTATCAAGATTTATTTCAGTACAATCATTTTTAATTGTTTTAACAAACTTATGCATAGTACCGCTATATGTTAGTTGAAGTGCGAACTTACTTCTAGTCATTCCTACCATAAATAAAGTTTCATTGAAATAGCCAAATTCATTTTCGCTATTTAAAAATGGTAAAAATACATTATCAAAATCAAGTCCTTTAGAACTATGATATGTCATTACAATTATTTTCCCTTTTTGACCACTCTCATAAAGATTTCCGTAGCCATTACCAATATATTCTATATCTAATTGACAAGAAGTTAAATATTGATTTAATTTACCAAAATCTGGTCTACCCCAATTATTTTGATTGTTTCTGTCATTGATATCCCATGCATTTTTATTCTTTAGCTCTAATACTGTATTCATAAATTCTATTATTGCATTATGTGTAGGTAAAATAATAACAACATTTTCATCAACTTCTATAGCATCCTGTGATTTTGAAATTATATATTCAACTTCTTTGCTTTTATTACTCGCATTTCCTAAAATAGGAGTTACATCTTTTTTTGTATTATCTGTTTTTGATGATAATATATTCATTGAAGGCAAAAGAGAAGAAATAGTTTTTATTACTGACTTTGTTAGTCTGTAAATTGTATTCAAATCCCATGCTGTGGCATTTAATACATTACTAATTTCTGCAGAAGTCACTGTTGGTTCTTTAGTTTGTGGATCATTTTCATAAATAGATTGATTTGAGTCTCCACCTGTAATAACCTGCTTTGCGTTTAGTTTCATTTTTTCTAAAACTGATTTTGGTAGATCTTGAACTTCATCACAAAAAATATAATCAAAAGAGTAATTATCATTTTTAAACTGATGATATGTACAAATATATACATTGTCATTTGGTATATTTAATTCTCTTAATCCTGCAATAAATAATTGTTTTAGAGAGTTTGTAAAAACAATTATACATATTCGAACATCTTTATTTTTTCTTACTAGATCATGGATACCATGAATTAGTAATATTGATTTTCCACTACCTGCGAAACCTTTTATCCATATATTATTGTTTTTAACCATTTCTACATCTATAAATTGTCTTTGTTCCTCAGATAACTTATCTTCTGATATCATCCATTGGCTCATATTTATTTTTCCTTTTTTATTAGTTTAAAAATCAAAATCATCATCACTATTATTTGATTGATTTAATATCTTATCGATATCTACTTTATTACACTCTTGTTCAATTCTTTCTAGAAACTCATGCTTTTTACCTGAATAAGTTATATTTAAATGTAACTCTACTGATGCAATAGCATTTTTTAAACTATACTCAAAAATATCTAATTTTTCAGAAAAAAATGGTAAAAAAACATTATCAAAGTTAATAAATCTTATATTTTTATAACTAAGTACTATGATTTTACCTTTTTCAATATTATTTATGAATTGATCACTATTTTTATTTCCAATATACACAATATCTAAATTATTATTCTCTAAATATAGATTTAATTGCATCAGATAATTATTTGCCTGATTAGATTCAAAAATACTAATATTCTTTATCATACAAACTATATTTATAAACTCTATAACATCACTTTGTGTTGTTAAAACTATTGCAACATTTTCATCAACTTCTATAGCATCCTGTGATTTTGAAATTATATATTCAACTTCTTTGCTTTTAATACTCGCATTTCCTAAAATAGGAGTTACATCTTTTTTTGTATTATCTGTTTTTGATGATAAGCTACTCATTGATGGATTTAATAGCGATACTATTTTTACTAAATTTTTTTGTAGTTTGCAAATTGTATTAAATGACCAAGTTGCATTTACTATTAGCTCTATCTCTTTTTTAGATATCGTAGGTTCTTTTGTGTATGGATTTATATTGTTTGTTACGGAATAAGAACTTGATAGTATTAAAATATTTGTCATTTTTGATAATTCCTTAATCATATCAAATGTCAACTCCAATCCCTCTATTAAAAATATATAATCAAATTTCTTCTTATTATTATTTTGAATAAAATGAAAATAATTGCTAATTTGGATACATTTTTCTGGTACTCTTAATTCAGTTAGTACTGACCTTAAAATACTTATCAACAGACTATTTGGAACTAAGATAGCGATTAATATATTTTCGTGTTTTCTGTTTAAATAATTTATTAAATGTAAAACAATTGACATTATCCTTTGGGAATCGAAACTTTCTAATAATAAAATAGACTTCTTGCAAAGTTTATTAAAATGAAATTGATAATCCGCTAAGTTTAGTTGTTTTTTAATAGTTAACCATGTTAGTTTTAAAAGAAATCTGGTTTTTATACCCTTGAAATTTGGGAAAAACTCATCTGTAAACGCTCTTTCTTCACATGAAAGTTTATTTTCAGGTATCATCCAATTACTCATTATTTATTCTTTAACTCTTGTGAATATCCATAGTAAGTAATAGCATCTATTTCCCCTAATTTCATTAAATTAAAAAGTTGTTTTTCATTTAAAGTATTTAAGTCAACTTCAATATCTTCTCTTATTTTCACTTTTTCATTACAATAATCGAATTTTTTGTATTCACAATATTCACATTGGTCAGATTCTATTTTTTCAAATAGCTGGTCTGATTCAATTTTATTAATATATTGAATATATGTTTGAATATAGTGTTTTAGATCTTTTCTATGAAATGAATTCATATTTTCTTTTAAATGCTCCATATAAACAAATGAGCAATTTATAGTATCTATCTTTGGATACTTTAAAAATCCCCAAATAGCATATAGTAATAACTGATCAAATTTTTGCTCATTTTCTTCTGTATACTTTCCACTTTTCCAATCTACAATATATAATTCATCGTCTCTTTGAAACACATAGTCTATTTTTCCTTTAAAAATAGAGTTTATATTATCAAAACTATCTGCTTTATATATATTGTTTTCTTTTAAAATACCAAATTTAACTTCATGTTTTCCATTAGCTGATAAATAAAGTTTATATAGTTCTGATTTTGTAAATTTTGTTAAAATTTCAATAGCTTTCTTTTTTTCTTCTTCTGTAAATACTTCATTTGTTTGATACTCTTTACCTTCTGTTGAGTATTCTATACAGTGATGTAAAAAGCTACCTTTCAACAAAGCCAAATTTGGTTCAAAAGAAGTTTTTACTTTGTCAATATATTTTAATTTAAACCTATAAGGACATCTTTCCCAAATGTCTATTTTACTAAAACTATATGGTGAATAATTTATTACACTATTATTTAAATTAAATATATTTAAAATTTTATTTAATAGTCCCATATTAATTTTCTTTTTTGGAAAGTACATTATTTACATCAAAATCTTTTTCATTAAAATGATGTTTAGCTTTATTCTTTTCTTTTTCTAATTGATTAGCAAAATCATATTTCTCTAAATATCTAGCACATGATATGAAATTACCATGAATATTTGTTTCTTCCAGATTATTATATCTTGACTCCCAAGAATCAAATGCTTTTTGAATCATTTTCATACCTTTTGTTTCGTCATCGTTTGAAACTAAATGCATTCCATAAAAGTACATAGCATGTTCATATGTTGAGTTTATATCTAATGACTTTTCTAACCATTCTTTATATTTTGATTTATCTGAATATCTATATTTCATAGCTATATTATAAGCTGATACTTCTGAGGGATCTTCACTAAAGTCTTTTTTATAAAAAGTGATTGCTTTCTCTTCATCTCCTGCTCGACTATAAGCAACACCAATATTATTAAAACTACCATAATAAAATTTTTCATGTAGTTCTTCAAGTATTTCAGCTGCTTCTAAATCTAAACCTAGCTTTTCATATCCATCACATAATTCTAATAAAGATTCACGGTTATTACTTCCATGATTGTTAGCTACAGAATTATTGTATTGCTTTTCTATTTGGAATTTTTTACGATCTTTTATAGTTGAAGTTTTGTTAGTAAATGGATTTAAAGGTTCACTTATTATGGGTTCATTATTATCTATAGCAACTTTAACTATAAGCATTTTATCAGCATCTACAGATATTAATAGTTTTATATTTGTATCTATTGAAAATCCATTTGCTTTAGTAGATTCAATTTTAATATTATGTAGTAGTTTATCTTTATTTCCTATATACAGAGGTATCTCTATTGTGTCTTGATTTTCTCTTTGTATTTGCAAGTTGTCAATTGTGATTTCATTACATGGTATGCTTGTACCTGCTTTTAATAATGTAGTTAAGGATTCTTTATTATCATCTTTAACAATTACTAAAATTGGCTCACTTGTAATTGGATTAATAAGATTTTTTCCATACCCATTATACATTAGTGAATGAACAGCTGCTCCAGATGAAACAAGTGCTTGCAAATTAGATGGTATTAAGTACTCCGACTCTTCAAAATATTCTTTTAAAGCTCTTTGAATAAGAGGGTTTTTTGCACTTCCTCCAACAAATAATACATAATCGATATCATCAAAATTTAAATGTGCCTTTTCTAAAGCAGATATTATTGGGGTAAATATAGTTTTTGCATCTTTATTTTCATAATCTTCAATATTGCTAGTACTAAAGCTACTTATAATATTTGAAAACTCCTTATATGATATTTTTGGTACATCAAGTTTGAAAATACCTTTTTTTGATTTTATATCTGTTTTACTATTTATTTGTATAGTTTCATGACTTAATATAGCTTTTTCTAACTCTTCGATAGAACTGATTAAACTTAGTTGTTCACTCGCCTTTATTTTTAGCAATTCAGCTGATTTTTCGAGTCTTGATAAAATAATATTTATTTCTTTTCTCTTAAAAATACTTTGTTTTATGTTATTCTCATTTAAAAATTGTTTAAATAATATATCTTTAGCAATTAACTTATCAATATCATTTCCACCTAATGCTTCAAATCTAGAAATTGCTACATTTTTTGAATAATATCCTTTTGAACCATTTGCAACTTCCAATATAGAAATATCACAAGTACCTGCACCAAAATCAAATACCAATATATTAGTAGGATAATCTTCAGAAATTAAAATATTATTCTTTAAGTTTGGATCACTTATATAACTTAAAAATGCAGCATTTGGCTCATCAATTAATGCTTGCTTATTGATCATCATATTATTTGCATGCAAACTATCAACTAGATCTTTTCTTTGATTTGCTTCAAATGATGCTGGTATACTTACTGAATATTGTATGTTATTTGATAAATTATTTTCTTTTATATATTTTTCAATTTGAGTTTTTAAATATTTAAAAAATAATGTAGTAACATCTTTAGGGTTTAATATAGTATATTTATTATTATTTAATTCTGATTCAGGATACTTAGCTCCTGTATCTTCTCCTAATTCCATTTTAAAAGAGTGCCAAAGGTTTTTACCTTGTTTTAATTTTAATTTTAATTTATTTACACCTTCTCCAAATAATAATGAATTTTTATACCATCCTACCATTGTAGGAATTTTATAAGATTTGTAAATTGCACCATCATAAAGTTTTTGATTTAATTCAATTGAATCAGACTGAAGATTTTCCAAATCATCTGTACTTGTTGCAATACTTACAACAGTAGTTGATGTTCCAAAATCAATACCAATATATGTTGTATTTGACTTTATTTCTAATCTTTTTGAATTATTTAATAAGGTTTTTATTGTAAGTTGATTAGCAATATCCATTAAGTTTTGTGCCTTTTGCAAAGACTTTTTATCAGTTTTTTTAATTAAATTATTTTGCACTATTTTATTTTCCTTTTGATTTATTACTATTTTAATATACTTTCTCTATTTATATTTTCCAAATGTTGCATATAGTTTTTCTTTGCTAACTCTTTAGAAGTATTAGCATAACAATAATTGCACTCATGAGGACAAGTATTGTACTGACCTATATCTTTTGCCATTATACATCCACAGTCGTCCCTCTGACCTTTGTCTTTTAGTTTTTTAGTTTTTGTAACTTTACTATCACTAAATAAATCAGCAGGTTCTACTGTAACACCTAAGAAGTCCATAAGCTCTTTATCGTGGCTAAACTGATCTATCATAAGGTCATCATCGATGCACTTATTGTGAACTATGTCGTACTTTTCTAAATCTATCTTTTCGCTACAAGTACCTAGTTCTAAGCCCCATGCCTTATTAAGTTCATACAGTTTAGACGAAAATTGATTCATAAGTTCAGTTGTCCATTCTATATAAGGCACTTGCTCTTTATTTAAGTTATTTTGTACTTTTTTATATATAGAAATATCCACAAAACTAAAGACTAGTTTTGTAGTGTAGCTGTGTATCTGATCACCTATATATTTGATTCTATTTATAAGCTCATCTATAGTTATATCAGATGTAAGTATAAGTGGATCATATCTCCATACAACTCTTTTTTTACCTACTCTATTTGATAACTCTTGAAAAGTTTTGATACGACTATCTACTGATGGTACTTTTGCTTCATATTTTTCTTTGTCATAATCATTGAGTGAGTATTGAAAATAGTAGTTTGGAATGTTTTGATCAAGCCAATCAAGATGTTTCATAAGAGGTCGTGGATTTTTAGTCCAAAATACTACACATCTTGTATTTTTAAATGATACATAAAGTGGCTTACCATTAAAAGGATTAGTCCACTTAATATAGCCCGCTTTCCAACGAGAAATAAACCAATCACTATAAAATGTAGGTATATCTGTACTTCGACTAGCTGATATGATTATAGGTGCTTGTGCATCTACAGTTGTATTGTCATCTAGAGTTATATTTTCTTTTTTCCAAGTCATCTTT
>JAYEIM010000214.1:0-2192 GCA_034660095.1 Campylobacterota bacterium
AATGCTTCATCCCAAGTATACCTTATATCATTTGTTTCTACTTGCCACATAAGAGATGTATCGGGGTCTGTCCATACTTTTTTGTTTTTTACTATATTAGCTGATGATTTGACAACAATATCTTTGTCAGATTGAACTATCTCAGCCTTTTTTTAGCAAGTATATTTTTAGTTATACTCATCAAACTTTTTGCTTTATTCAAAGCTAGTTTACTGTTTTGGTTTGTTGTTGTTATGTTTTTGTTCATTGTGTTTTCATTACTATTCATTTATTTTACCAATTCCTTTTTTTCTAATTCAAGCAATACTCGCCAATCTATACAACTTACCGTATTATCAAAAATCTCTCTATCTATATATCGTTTTTTTATATCTTGGAAAGTTGAACAGTGATCAACCATTTCAGTAATTTTTTTAGAAATTTGTTGATTATCGTACGAAGGTTTAATAGTTATTTGATATAAAGTATCATTTATAGGGATAAATTGTTTAGTTCGTGTTTTTGTTATCCGTTTTTTATCAACCTTAGAATAAAAACAGTTAATATTGATGAAATAATCTACATATTTATAAAATCTTAAATACCCTATTATTTCATTATATTTCCAATCACCACCAAAATCCTTACGCAAATTTTGATTTAAACTTTCTTCATATAGAAAGTTATTATGCGGTATTTTTCTTTTTTCATAATGCTCATTTAAACTTTTATAGTATTGTTCTTCTGATACTCTATAAATTGGTAGTTCAAATAATGTTTTTCCATCTAATGTCATGCCCATTATACTTCCTCGTAAATGTATTTTGTGTTCTTTTGTTTTATTTCTACAAACTTATGATTTATACATTTTGGATTTTCTCCAAATAACACTAGGTTTTCACCACCTTTATTTTGACTACTATCAAATATAAATCCGTCATACCCTAGTGACCAAATATATTCTGCCATTATTTGAGTAGGTACATATTCAAGTGCAGTATCTTTTTCATTTATAGGTTTTGATATATCTTTAATAAACTGATTTATAGTAAAAGAAGGACAATACACACTCATATTGAAAGTATCAATAAAAGGATTTGTAAACTTAGATAAACTATCTTTTCTAAAATCTATAATCTTTAAATCTTCACTTTGCTGAAATTCTCCAATAGCAAAAATATCCTCTTTCTCTGCTCTACTTTCAACCAAAGCTGTTTCTTTATCAAAAGCAAAATATCCATAAGATATTCCAACTGGACTGAAACGGTTATTTTTTACAATTTTAATAGGAGCTTTCCCTAATTCAATTTCTGGTTCTTTTTCAATATCTTCCTTATCTTTATCATTATAAATCTTTCTTGCACGATAAATAATTGAACTGTTTTTTATTTCCATCAATTTAAAGAAGTCATCAAATTTTTTAAGATTTTGTCTTACACTAAAATTTTTATGATCAAAGAATCTTGCTTTATGTTTTACATTATATGTAAAAATATTCCAATCTATAAATTGTAGTTCTTCAGTATATAAGCAATTATCTTTCCATACATTTTGTCCAATATCCCAGTCTATTAATGCACCACCATCTTTTTCAATTCTATATGATTCTGTAGAACTGATAATATACTGATGAAAAATATCTAAAAAAGTTTCATTTACATCATCAATTCCAATGTCATTTAAAACATTTTCTAAATCAGAAAACTTATATTCTGGTTTACCTTCAACTCCTTCTAAATCATTGATACTTGGTGAGTTAGCATATGTTCCTGAATATTCACCATTATCTAAATAATCATTATCTCTTTCATATCTAAGCATGTCATTATAAGTATTATCCCAATCATAGGTATATAATTTTAAAATAATTTCTTTTAATTTCAAAATTAATTTTTCTTTTTTTATTACAAATATTGATTCTGTATTTATATCTTTACACTTTTGTAAATATTTTTCTTTACATTTTTTTTCGCAATTATCATAATAATCATCTTCTTTTTCTTCAAATTCTTTTTCAGAAACTATTTTTTGAATATTTTCCATACACTCATTGCAATATTTAGAAAGGCATTCCTCGACCTCATAGTCACACACTTCAGTTTCATAGTAACAAAAACCACAATTAAAAATCTCTTTTAATTTTATTCCGTTTTCTTTAATAAAATTTTTAATATTCTTGCTTTCAAAACAATATTCACAAAAATACTCTTTGT
>JAYEIM010000215.1:0-2190 GCA_034660095.1 Campylobacterota bacterium
ATAAGCCATACCCCAATAACTCCTATATGCTTTAGGTGTCCATTCAAATTTATCAGGAGAATTTTCTAGTTTGCTTTTGTTTAGCACTCTTAATATCTCTTTTTTCGCATTTTCAAATATAGTCACACTATCATGACTTTTTTCATCAAATGTAAAATTTAGATACTCATCCTCTTTAATCTCTATAGTTTTTAAAGGCTCATTTGTATGATGTCTATATTTGTTTATAAAGTTCAAACAAACCTCTTCAAAATCAATGAACGAGTAAAATTCTTTAGCATATTTACTAAAATTATAATCATCCTCTAACGATTGAAAATCTATGTTAGTGGTATATTTTAATGCAATTTTTCTAACTTCATCTTCAAGATTATCTTTAAATGCAAACTCTACAAAATTTGGAATAAGACTAAGATGTTTAATATAATTCACAAAACTTTCTAAGTCTTCTAATGTCACATCAAAAAGCATATCTTTACTTTTGAAATACTGTTTCTTGATGTCTGAAACCATACTATTTATGATTTCATTGTTAAGCTCATAAGCTACTAAAAAGTTTTTATAGCTATCTAACTGATGTTGATATACATTCACTTTTTGACCAACTTCATCTAAATCATAATATCCAATAGGTATAGCAGAAGATAGCTCTATGTTTTGATTATTATTTGATAGACCTGCAAACTTCTTATATACATCCGCTATATCTTCTTCATCTATTGTTGTGGTTGTAGCAACTGTAGATGATGGCTTAGTCTTTGTTTCACTAAACAATCCTTTCGTGAGCTTTTGAGCATTGAAAAAATCTTTATGATAGTTGATTATATTATCTCTAAATGTTACGATGTTTGCTGTTTTTGTACCGCCACTATCAAGACCCCTTAAAGCTCTACCAACCATTTGTCTATACAATATTTTTGAACCTGTGATTTTAGCAATAAATACATTTTGTATTTCAGGTATATCACTACCCTCTGTAAGTATCTCAACATTGATAAGAATTTTCAGCTTTCCATCTCTAAAGTCTTCTATTACTTTATCATTACCTGATTTGCCACTATAAATTACATCTGCTGTTATATTCTCTTGTAAAAATGCTTCTTTTAATGTGATAGCATTGATGATGTTTGAAGCAAATACCAATGTAGGGCTTTTTGTAAAATCAATGTTTTTTGCACCATTTAGGTAAGTCGCTACTATTAAACGATTTCTTCCCTCATGCTTTGCTATCTCTTCATTTAACTCTTTTTCTAAAATAGAATTTGTTAATGAGCTTTTAACATTTTTGATTTGTCTTAACAACTCATCAGCGTCAAGCTCTACATCCGTATCTATCGTAATAAAATTTGGAAGACTTAATATCTTTTTCTCTATAAGCTGTTGAGTTGAAATTGTTCCTATCAAATTATCATCAAATATATTAGATAGTTCTTTTGTTCTGTTTTCATCATACTTTGTAACATCATGTTCAGATATAAAATTTGGTGTAGCTGTAAGCCCTAATATCTTGATGTTGTTTTTTCTATATCTTCTTAGCCAACCATTTTTATTTTTAGTATTTATACCTATCCATTGCTTATATGACTTTGCCAAAGAGTGATGAGCTTCATCAACAATCACTAGCCACTTCTGTTTTTCTGTAAATAGCACTTGCTTAAGAGTTTGTCTAATCAAACCATCATAATCTTTGCCATCCTCTTTCTCATGAATACCCATAGACATATTACTGATAATAACGATGTCATCATTTTCATTAAGAGACTGTATAGAGCTATGTTTTCCTGAGATTACTTTTATAGATAAGTCTTTTCCTGATAACTTAGAAAACTCACAAAATGTTTGTTCAGCTTGTTCAAGTAACATATGTCTGTGAGCAATCCATAAAATTTTATATCCATCTTTCATAGCTTTATCAAGAGCTGTAGTAACTGCTACCCTTGTCTTACCACCACCTGTAGGTAAAACTAGCATTCCTGCTATCTTATCGCTGTCTAAGAGCTTATATTTAATCGCATTGGCTAACTCTACTTGATAATAATATTTATCCAACTTATTAGACTTTAGATTTAAATATGCTTCACTTTTATCTTGAAATTGATTTAACATTAATTTACCTTGCTATGATTTATGGCTATATTGTAGCGAATATTTATATAAATTGCTACATTATGGCGAATTTGATTTGTATAT
>JAYEIM010000216.1:0-2190 GCA_034660095.1 Campylobacterota bacterium
AAAACTATTTACAGTGTCTTTTATCTCTTCACAATCAGTAGCTACAAATATTTCATCAATATTTGTAGAATTCTGTAATGCTTCAAGATTCCAATAAACCAATGGTTTGCCACAAAACTCTTTTATATTTTTAAATGGTATGGATTTACTTCCACATCTTACAGGTATAAATGCAATATTCATAATTAATTTATTTCCTATTTTTTAGCTTGTCTCTTTGAACTTGCTCTATTGGAAGTATCTCACTATCTTTAAAATGCAATGCTTCAAAGGTTTCATTTAGTCCATCTACTAAAACTTTAAGTTCATCAGGTTCAAGTGAAGCACCGTGATCAGTTCCTTTCCAATCTTTATTTTTAGTAAAATGTCTTTCAATCCATCTAGCACCTAATGTAAAAGCAGCAACATCAAGATTTGTTCCTAAGTGATGTCCTGAAAAACCTATCTCATTAACTCTTGACTCATAGTTATCATAAAGCCAGTTTATTTCCAATAGTGCTACATTTTTTGCAGGTACTGGATACCCTGATGTACAAGAATATATAAGAAGTCTTGATTTAGCTTGATCTGTCTCTTCAAAAAATGATATTATCTCTTCAACCTCTTCTTTTGTAGTCATACCTATAGATAATTGCACTTGTCCTTTAAACTCATCTCTAAGCACTTTTAACATATCAAAGTTATTATTACATGCTGATGGTACTTTTAAAAACTCTGGTTCAAATGTTATCATCTCTTTTGCACTTGTAACATCCCAAACAGAAGTACTATAAACTATACCAATGCTGTCACAATAATCTTTTAGCTCTTTATTTTGAGCCACATTAAACTCTAAAAATTCTCTATGAGCTCCGTAAGTGTCTCCGTAAGAGTTTGCTGGTACTGGATGCACTGCATTGTATTGTTCTTCTGTAAGAAGTTCTTTATTATTTCTTTTTTGAAACTTCACATAGCCAGCACCTGCCTGTGCAGCTAAATCTATCAACTCTTTTGCTATATCCATTTGCCCCATGTGGTTACAACCAATCTCTGCTATCACCTTTGGTGCTTTATAATCAAACTTAAATCCCATATTTTTTCCTTTTATTAATTTATTTTCTTCCATATTTATCTGAATAACGAATAATATCATCTTCTCCGAAGTAATCACCTAACTGCACTTCAGAAAATACAATATTTTCATCACTATCATTTATCATTTGATGCTTGCAACCCTTTGGTATATAGATATACTTTCCTGGATATACATCAATAATTGATTCGCCTAAAACTACCTTACCGTTCCCTTTTATAATTACCCAATGCTCTTCTCTTTTTTTATGCTCTTGAAGACTTAGTTCACTATTTGGGAACACTGTGATAGTTTTAGCTTGTGCATGTGATGACAATATTGTACTTTTGTAAAATCCCCAAGGTCTACTGTAAATCTCATGGTCTAAAGTAATATGATTCAATTTAGTAAAATCATAACTTAAATCAAATTCTATATCTTCTAGCAACATAATATGAAATTGTTTTTTTGTTAAAATGTTAATCAACTTCATATTTGTATCTAAGATTGGTAAAACATTGATTCTGCTTGACTTAAACTTTTCCGATACTTCAAAAAAACTAGCATCTTTCATAACAAAATCATAATTACTTTTTATTAATACATTTATATCTGATATAATACTTATATCATTTAATATTGCTCTTCTTATATCTCCATCAGTAACTATCCCTTTAAAAAAATAATCATCGTCTATAGCAATTATAAATCCACTTTTATTGTTATCGATTAATTGCATAATTTGCTTAATTGCTAATGCCTCATTTGCAACTAATCTATTGTTTATCATTTTTATTTAACTCTTCTTCCAATCTCTCATACTCTTCCTTTTTAATATCAACAAATTTTTTAACTAATCTCATTTTGGTATCTACACCATCTTTTGTAAGAAGGTATCTATATCTTGATTTATCTTTTTCATTTATAAAGTTACCCATTTTTACAAAGCCTTTATCTACTAAAACTTTTACTATATAGTTTACTTTTCCTACTGCTACATTCATATCTTTAACTATTGTATGTTGAGAATTAAATGAAGATAATCTCATAAGAACTCTTAATTCTTCATATTCTCTATTTATCTCTATATTCAACGTTCAATCCTTAAAGTTTCATTTGTTGAATTTTAACTAAATAGA
>JAYEIM010000217.1:0-11016 GCA_034660095.1 Campylobacterota bacterium
TCTAAAGAGGAAACATCTAAATATACAATGTTACAAAAAGATGGTAGAGCTATTCAATATTTCTGGCCAAATGAAGTTAACTCAGTTATCACATCTCCTTGTCCTGAAAAACCATGGACAGATCTTAAAAAAGGTGATTTAGTTGAAATAGAAGGTTTAGCATGGTCTGGTTACGGAACAATTAAACATGTAGATATATCTTTTGATGGCGGAGACAATTGGGTTGAAGCTAAATTTAAAGGTTTAGTATTGCCAAAATCATGGACTAGATTTAGCTATATTATGAGATGGGATGGCAATCCACTATTTTTATCAAGTAGAGCTACTGATGATACTAACAATGTTCAACCTACAATTGATCAAGAAACTTCTAAAGTTGGTGTTGAATCAGTTTATCATAGAAATGCGATAGTTACTTGGGAAATAAATAAAAAAGGGGAGTGTAATAATGTACACATTAGAAAACACAATGCTTAAGAAAGTAATTATTAATCTTGGTTTAGTTAGTGCAGTTAGTTTATCAGCTGCAACATATACAGTTAAGTCTGGTGATACACTTGGTGGTATTGCAAATAGTTTAGGATTTAAAACTTATATACAAGCAGGTATAACTTCTGTACCATCTGGAAACTTTGCAGATATTAAAGTTGGTGATAAAATTGAATATACTCCAAAACATAAAACAGCTGTAGATGGTGGAATTTTTTATGAAACTAAAAATGGTAAATATACATCTTACTATGTAAATGATCAAGATATCAAAATGGTTTCAAAAGGTAGAACACCAACTCCTACAGAAATTGCAGCATGGAATGTAGATGCAATGCCTGACGGAACTGGTCTGCCAGAATTTGATATGAAACATGGAAAAGTTGTATTAAATGAAGATGGAACTAAAAAAATAGCCCAAGGTTCTGTTGAATGGGGTAATGAACTTTATGATGCACAATGTGCAATGTGTCATGGTGACTTTGGTGCTGGTGGTGTTGGTGGATACCCTGCTTTATCTGGTGGCGATATAGATTCTTTAACAAATCAATTACAAAATCCTGCAGATGCTGAACCAAATGAGGAACCACCTTCTAGAAAAATTGGTAGTTATTGGCCATATGCTAGTACACTATTTTGGTATATTCAAGATGCTATGCCATTTCCTCACCCTAAAAGTTTAAGTAATAGTGAAACTTATGCTATCTCTGCTTATCTATTAATGGAAAATGGTGTAGAAGTAGATGGGGAAGAGATAGATGAAGAGTATGTTATGAATAGAGAAAAATTTATGACTATTGTTATGCCAAATGCAAAAGGATTTTATCCAAATGTAGATACTCCAGATAACCCACAACAAGGTGTTGATAATATGACTAAATATTTATCAAATCCAGAAAATTATGGTGCTGGTACAAGATGTATGACTGATTGTATTAAAGGTGAAGTTCCTGTATTAAGAATTAAAAATGAACTTACAGATATGAATCCTGCACCATCAACAGTAAGAGATCTACCACCTGTAAAAGATACAGGTATAGCTCATCCAGGACTTGCAGGTTATGATGCAAATGGATGTGGAGGTTGTCATGCAAATGCAGCAATCGGTGCTCCAGTTGTTGGTGATGCTGAAGCTTGGAAAACTGTAATGGAAAAAGGTTTAGATATGGTTTATAAAAATGGTATTGATGGGATCAACGCAATGCCTCCTAAAGGTGGAGCAGCTATGAGTGATGAAGAATTTAATGTAATCGTTGATTATATGATAGAAGCTAGTAAATAGTCTCTATTTAATTTATCACTTCAAAGGCTTGGCAGTTTTACTACCAAGCCTTTTTTTATAATTAATTATAATAATGATAGAACAAAGTTATATAATAAAAAATTATATTGTAATTCTATAAAATAAAAAATTAATTATAGATAATATGTTACTAAACTACACATAAATAATATAAATTATAAATATTTAAATTAATCACCGTTATCAATACAATAGTCCATTATTAAAGGCTTTACATTATTTAGTACAATATTCATCTTATAATAGTGAAAAGTTGAAGTTATATAATAAAAAATTATAAATATTTACAATAAAATCTCTTGACATATATAACTAAAACATATTATAATTTCTTGTTTTAGTATAAGAAATACTAATTATAAAAATTGAAAGTTCAGAAAAGGAGACTAAATGAAATTGGTAAAAAGTTTATTAATTGCAACAGCCGTAAGTGGATTACTTACGACAGCCAGTTTAGCAGATGCTGCGTTAATTGCAAAAGGTGAAAAGATTTTTAATGATAAAAAAGCTGGAAACTGTTTAGCATGTCATGGAGCAAATGGTAAAGATATAAATGATCCAGGTAGTTTTGGACCTGTATTGAGTGGTTTGTCATATTGGCCAGAGGATCTATTGTATAACACTATATATGATATATACGAAACTAAAGGTATAAAAATATCAGCAATGCCAGCATTTGGAAAAACAGGTTGGTTAGATGATGCAGAAATTAAAGCAGTTGTTGCTTATTTAAAAACAATTAATTAATAATAGGAGATAATAAAATGGAAAGAAGAAAATTTTTAGGTTTAGGTTTAGGTGTAGCAGCTGCTGCAATGATTCCAGCAAGTTTAAGTGCGGTTGATTTTAGAGCAACAAAAACAGGTGCTTTTGAAGGACCAAATAGTCATACTATTGAAGCTTCAATGAAAGAATTATTTGGTACATCAGCAACAACTGAAGGTAAAGTAAAATTAAAAGCTCCAGATATTGCGGAAAATGGTGCAGTTGTTCCAATTGAAGTATCATCTAAATTAGCTGGTAAAACAGTTGCAGTATTCCAAGATGCAAATCCTGAGTCTTTAGTAGCAGTATTTACTGTTCCTGCGAATGGTCTTATTAATTATAAATTAAGAATCAAGATGGCTAAAACTGGTAAAGTTATGGCAGTAGTTCAAGATGGTGGTACATTATACTCAGCAAGTAAATCTGTTAAAGTAACTGCGGGTGGTTGTGGAGGTTGATTTAATTCACCACACATTACTACAAAAAATTTAATAAATTAAAATAAGATATAAAAAGGAATCAAAATGGCAAAGAAATCTAGAATTAAAGCAAAAGAAAAAAAAGGTATAACAACTGCAAAAGTTATGGCAAATCATGCAATGTTAAGTTATGATGAAGCTAAAAGAGCAAGTAAAAAAGCTGGTAAAGATGTACCTGCAAATTTTATTACATCTATGAAAGCTGAAGTTGATGGTGAACTTGTATATGAAGTATCAACAAGTCAATTTTTATCAAAAAACCCATTTGTTCAATTTAAATTTAAAGGTTCAAACAAAGGTAAACAATTAGTATTTACATGGACTGATAAATTAGGTAAATCAAGAACAGACAAGAAAAAAATTAAATAATTACTAAAAAGTAATTATTTAAAACAAATAACAAAGGAGAGAATATGTTATTAAAAATTGTAAAAGCTACTGCTTTAGTTGCATTGACTACTTGTACTTTGAATGCAAGTGATTTTAATGCTCAAGCAGAGAAAGATAGATTAGCTCTAGTTGATTATATGGAAGCAAAATTTGCTGATCCACTTAAAAATAGAGATAATTTTTTCCCATACTCTACAGATAAAGAGTTAGAAACTAATATTGAAAAAGGTCTTAAATTTCAAGACTTTGGAATTGGAAACTATGCTTTCTCTAAACAAGGAAAATTCTCTTATGATGAGATCAATGAGATGCCACCTTATGAAGAATTAGTAGAGCAAGGTGAAGAGATATATAATGGACATGCTGCTATTAAAGCCTGTTTCCCTGATGTAACAATTGGTGGAGATTACCCATATTTTGATGAAGCTAAGGGTGAAGTTGTAACTTTAACATCTGCTATCAATAAATGTATTACTGACTCTGGTGAGAAAAAATGGGGTGAGAAAAAAGGTAAAATGGCAATTTTACAAGCATATATGGCATATGAAACTAAAGAAGCTGAAAAGAAAGTTGATATCAAAATCGAAAGCAAAGCAGCCGCTGAAGCTTACGAAAGAGGGAAACAATCTTATTATGCTGAAAGAGGTTATTTAAAATTATCTTGTGCTACTTGTCATGTTCAAGGTGCTGGAAAAAGAGTTAGAAATGAAAGTTTATCTCAACTACTTGGACACACAACACATTTCCCAGTTTTTAGACTTAAGTGGGGAAAAGACAAAGTTGAAAATGGTTTAGGAACTCTTGAGAGAAGAATGAACGGTTGTAATAAAGATCAAGGTGAGAATGCTCACGCAACAAATAGTAAATGGATGAAAGAGTTACTTTATTTCATGGCGTATATGTCAAATGGAATGAATGTTGACGGTCCAGATATCAGAAAGTAAGGGGTAATATTATGAAAAAATTATATAGCATAACAATTGCAGCTGGTTTAGCATTAGCTTTAGCTGGATGTGCAGGTGGTAATAGTGCCTCAACTCCTTCTGGAGATAAAGATGGGGATGGTGTAGCTAATATTAGTGATCAATGTCCTAATACTGTTGCTGGTACAAAAGTAAGTAAAGATGGTTGTAAAATATACACTTCAATCTTAGACTTAAGTGTAAAAGAAGAGTGTGATGTTAAAAAGAATGGTATTGATACTGTATTAGCTACTGCTGATAAATACAATGCTATTGCTAAAAAACATGGTGTTGAATACAGAAGATTAGGTATGACTGCACAACAATACATTGATGGGGCAAAAGCAGCAGTTAAATCTGGTGGGAAGAAAGTTGTACTTTTAAATAAAAAAGCAAAACCGACTAAAAAATCTGTAACAACAGAGTATGCAGCTTGGAGAGGATGTGCATTTGCAATCAGTTCTTTACAACTTGAAGAAGAGGGTAAAACTAATTGGAGAGCAGCAGTTCCTGGTGATGGATTTAAATATTAGTTTTTTAAAAGAAATTTAATATAAAATAAAAAAGCCGAGGTAATACTTGGCTTTTTTGGGTATAGAAATATTATAAAATATAAGGAAAAATTATGAGTAAAATGGGTAGAAGAGAATTTGTATATATGATGGCAATGCTAGGAGCTGCTCCTGTATTTGCAAACTCACATATCAGACAAGTTGATACAGGTAAGGCAGATGATTATTATAAATTAAAACCATTTGGAAATGTAAGACTTATGCATATGACAGATAGTCATGCACAGTTATTACCAGTATATTTTAGAGAGCCAAGTGTAAATATGGGATTTCATTCAAACTATGGGAAAATGCCACATATTGTTGGTGATAAACTTCTTGATAGATACGGTATAAAAGGTAATAAAAGATTAGAGTATGCATTTTCGTGTGTAAACTTTGAAAAACATGCTGAAGTTATGGGTAGAGTTGGTGGATTTGCTCAACTTAAAACTGTAATTGATTATCTAAGAAATAATTTTGGTTCTGAAAAAACATTATTAATGGATGGTGGAGATACATGGCAAGGTTCATGGACAGCTTTACAAACTAGAGGTAAAGATATGGTTGGTGCTATGAATCTACTTGGTGTTGATGTAGCTGTTGGACACTGGGAGTTTACATATAAAGCAGAAGAAGTTTTAGAAAATGTTGAACTTTTAGATGCAGAATTTTTAGCACAAAATATTACAGTAAAAGATGATTCTATGATGGAAGGTGTTGAAGCTTATGATGAAGATACAGGTCATGCTTTTAAACCTTATACAATTAAAGAGATGGGTGGAGCTAGAGTTGCTGTAATTGGTCAAGCATTCCCTTATACAACTATTGCTAATCCTCAAAGAAATATTCCAGATTGGTCTTTTGGTATTAGAGAAGATGGTATGCAAGAGATGGTTGATCTTGTAAGAGAAGAGGAAAAACCAGATGCTGTTATCGTTTTATCACATAATGGTTTTGATGTTGATAAAAAAATGGCACAGGTTTGTACTGGTATTGACTTTATTATGGGTGGACATACTCATGATGGTGTTCCTGAAGCTGTTCCTGTTAAAAATGAAGGTGGTATGACTTATGTTTGTAATGCTGGATCAAATGGTAAATTTTTAAATGTACTTGATTTAGATGTTAAAAACGGTAAAGTTGTAGATCATAAATTTACACTTCTTCCAATTTTTTCTGATTTAGTTCCAGAAGAACCAACTATGAAGAAATATATTGCAGATACTAGAAAACCTTACTTAAAAGATATCACTAGAGTTTTAGCTACAACAGATGAAACATTATTTAGAAGAGGTAACTTTAATGGTTCTTGGGATCAAATAATTTGTGATAGTTTAATTGAAGTAAAAGGTGCAGATGTATCTCTTTCTCCAGGATTTAGATGGGGAACAACAGTTATGCCAGGTCAACCTATAACATTTGATGATCTTGCAACTCAAACTGCACTTACATATCCAGAAACTTATGTAAATGAGTTTACAGGTAAGCAAATACATGAAACACTAGAAGATGTTGCAGATAACTTATTTCATAAAGATCCATTTAGACAATCTGGTGGAGATATGGTAAGAACAGGTGGTATCTCATATAGAATTGATCCAATGAAAGAATTTGGTAAAAGAATTACAAATATCACTATGACAAAAACTGGTAAACCTATGGATTATAAGAAGAAATATAAAGTTGCTGGTTGGTCAACAGTTAATTCTATTGCTCCTGGTAAACCTATTTGGGAAGTTACAGAAGATTACTTAAAAAATATAAAACATATTGGTAAAGGGTATAAAGTAGATACTCCAGATATGGTTGGTGTTAAAAGTAACCCTGGTATCGACTTAAGATATTAATCTCATTATTTTATAAAGCCTAGTTTTTACTAGGTTTTATATCTTCTTGAAGAGTAAGAAAATTACTCTTCAAAAATTGAGAATATTTACTTATTAAATTCTAATTCATCAATATATTCTTCTAAATTCATATCTAGGTAAGATTTACTTTTAATATAACCAAGAACTATATTGAATTTATCTTTAGTCCTATACCCTTTTAGAATATAAACGATTGTATTTTCTTCATCTATAAATATAACTGTTGGATAAAAATTAACAGCTAAATGTTTTGCAAATTGTTTTTTACTATCAAAAAAATTTTTATACCTAATATTGTCATCATCATCAATATTTATATCAACAAATAAGAAATTTTTATCTAGTTGTTTTTTTATATCTTTATTTTTAAATGTAAACTTTGCCATCTTTTTACAATATGGGCAATAAGTCATATGAAAATATAAAACAGTATGTTTACTTTCGATTTTTGCTTGTGCCGATATATTGTCTATATTTATATCTATTGGTTTTTTTTCTTTTGCATCTGCAAATAGTACAAAAAATAAAGATAGTAAAATTATATTAAAAAGTTTCAAAATATTATTCCTCCTCGTAAAATTCTAATTCACTATAAGCTTTTAGTACATTTCCGCTATTTAATATATCAAACATCGCTTTATCTTTAAACTCAACCATCTTAACAAACTTAGTAACACCCTCAAGTCCAACATCCTCTTCAACTGCACTCAATACTCTCTCTTTCAATAGATCAAAATAATGTATAGATTCATCTATCGCATTTTTAGTTGTATCAAATCCATGACCAGGTACCAATACATTAAAATCATATTTACTTATTGTTTCTAATGCCTTTAATTGACCAATAACCAAGCCATCTCTATTTGATGTAATTCTACCATTCATAACCAAATCACCTGCAAAAAGTACTTTTCTTTTAGGCATATACATAAATACATCAAATTTACTATGTCCTTGACCAACAGGGACAAATCTAAAATCTTCACCGTCAAATGTTACTATCTCTTCATTTTTAATGTATTTATCAAGTTTAACTATTTTTGTACCATCAATTGCTTCATGTGTTAAAAGCTTATGCATTCTAGTATTATCGCCCTCTTTATAATTTAAATCTTGAAGTTCTACACCAATTAACTTAGAATTAAATTTTTCTTTATAGAAACTATTTCCCATCCAGTGATCATCATGTTCATGTGTATTTAATACAACACTTACAGGTAACTTTTCAATTTTAGACATTGCTTCATATGCTTGTTGTGCATATTTATAAGTTGGTCCACTATCAAGAAGAATATAACTTGATTTACCTTTTATATAACAATGGTTAGACATATTACCGCCATTTTCTTTAGTTGGCATCTCTAAAGCTCCAAAAAAACACCATACATTTTCACTAACTTTTTTTGGTTTTAAGTTATAATCAAATCCAAATAAACTAAGACTAGATACAATGAATAAACCAATAATTTTTTTAATCATATTTTTTCCTTTTATACTCTAATATGGTGTAACTTCAATATAGCCTGCTGTAACTTTTTCTATTATCTCTACTATTCCTGCTTGAACATATCCAATATCATCAATAAATTCATCCTCTTTCCACTTCATCGTTTTCATTGTGTTTCTACATGATATAAATTCTACATCATATTGCATCAATGATTTTATTCTTGTTGTAGCAACTGTATTAACATAATCTTTTCTAAGAACTCTTACTCCTGAAGCATATGTAACAACAGTTATATTTATAGCATCTGATGGATACTCCGCAAGTACATTATATATACTACTTAATAGATGATTTACAGTTAAAGGATCATCTGTTCTTAACTTAATAACCCATTTTCTAGGATTATCAAATGTTGGTTGTGGATCTGCAAACTCCATCTCAGCAAATGCAAATACTGAAATTAGTATTACTAAAATTATCTTTCTCATATTCTTTCCTTATATATCTTTTACTTATAATACAGTATAACAATTTAATACTAAATTATTAATTATATTTTAGTTGTTTTAATAGATAAATTACTTGACAAATTTATAAAAACTCACTACAATTCTAGCACTCAAAATAAATGAGTGCTAATTAATTAAAAATTAAATACTAAACTTAATATAGAAGGACTAAACAATGAATTTTAAACCATTAGGGGATAGAGTACTAGTAAAAGTACAAGAGCCTGAAACAAAAACAGCAAGTGGTATTATCATACCTGATAATGCATCAAAAGAGAAACCAACACAAGCAGAAGTTATTGCTATTGGAGTAGATGTAGAACATGTTGAAATTGGAGATACAGTAATGTATGGACAATATGCAAGAACAGCAACAGTTACATTAGATATGACAGAATATCTAGTAATGGAAGTAAGTGAAATACTAGGCATCATGGAGGGCAATAAATAATGGCAAAAGAGATATATTTTAGCGATGACGCAAGACAAAGATTATATAGTGGTGTAAAACAATTATCAGACGCAGTAAAAGTAACAATGGGACCAAGAGGTAGAAATGTTTTACTTCAAAAATCATTTGGAAGCCCTGCAATTACAAAAGATGGTGTTTCGGTTGCTCGTGAGATTGAACTATCTGATCCATTAGAAAATATGGGTGCTCAACTTGTAAAAGAGGTTGCTTCAAATACAAATGATGAAGCTGGAGATGGAACTACAACAGCTACTATTTTAGCACACTCTATTTTTAAAGAGGGTTTACGAAATGTAACAGCTGGAGCTAATCCTGTACAACTAAAAAGAGGTATGGATAAAGCTTGTGAACAAATTTTAGCAGAATTAAAAGCAATATCAAGACCTGTTGAAAACAAAAAAGAGATAGCGCAAGTTGCAACTATATCTGCAAATAGTGATACTGATATTGGTGATATGATTGCTGAAGCTATGGAAAAAGTTGGAAAAGATGGTGTTATTACTGTTGAGGAAGCAAAAGGTATATCTGATGAACTTGAAGTAGTTGAAGGTATGCAGTTTGATAGAGGTTACCTATCTCCATATTTTGCAACAAATACAGAAAAAATGATTGCAGAACTTGAAAATCCATATATTTTATTATCAGATAAAAAAATAAGTTCTTTAAAAGAGATGTTACCAATTTTAGAAGCTGTAAATCAAACACAAAGACCACTTTTAATTATTGCCGAAGATGTTGATGGTGAAGCACTTTCAACATTAGTTGTAAATAGATTAAGAGGTAGTTTAAATATAGCTGCTGTTAAAGCTCCAGGTTTTGGGGATAGAAGAAAAGCTATGCTTGAAGATATCGCTATTTTAACTAATGCAAAAGTTATTTCTGAAGAAACTGGTATGACACTTGAGGGTGCGTCTATAGATATTCTTGGAACTGCTGCTAAAATTGTAATTGATAAAGACAATACAACAATAGTAAATGGTGCTGGAGATAAAACTGCTGTTGACTCTAGAATTGGTCAAATTAGAAATGAGATAGAAAATACTACTAGTGATTATGATAGAGAAAAATCACAAGAGAGACTTGCAAAACTTTCTGGTGGTGTTGCTGTTATTAAAGTTGGAGCTCCTACAGAAACAGAGATGAAAGAGAGAAAAGATAGAGTTGATGATGCACTTAGTGCAACTAGAGCTGCTGTTGAAGAAGGTATTGTTATTGGTGGTGGTGCTGCACTTATAAAAGCTGCTGCAAAAGTTACACACAACTTAAGTGATGATGAGCAAATTGGTGCTGATATTATTATTAGAGCTATTCAAGCTCCTCTTAAACAAATTGCCCAAAATGCTGGATTTGATTCTGGTGTAGTTGCAAATGAAGTTACAAAATCTACAAATGCAAATACAGGTTTTGATGCAGCTAAAGGTGAGTATGTAGATATGTTTGAATCAGGTATAGTAGATCCTGCAAAAGTTGAGAGAGTTGCTATGCAAAATGCAGTTTCTGTAGCATCATTACTTCTTACAACAGAAGCTACTGTATCTGACTTAAAAGAAGATGCAGTAGCTTCTGCTCCAATGCCAGATATGGGTGGAATGGGTGGAATGCCAGGTGGTATGATGTAAATATAAGACGATAAGTCTTACTTTACACATTTTCCAAGTATAATTAAGTATCCAAACTCATCATTTATAGGGTTTGGAACTTTTACTTCAAAATATTTATTAAAATAAAGATAAAAAGCTAAGAAATAATATTATCTATTAATCAACAAAAATAAA
>JAYEIM010000218.1:0-2181 GCA_034660095.1 Campylobacterota bacterium
AACTTGCTCTATATTTTTTGTATCAAGAGCATCTATGAACTCTTGTGTTTCTTGTGATAGATGTGACTTTGAGGCAACTACTCTTATCTTTTCTTTTGGATTACTATTTATATAAAGTGGCAATTTTCCATATTCCATTAATTCAAATGATTCTATAGTACATCCAGAATCAGTAACTATTTTTCCTAATGTATATGGAGTAAACCAAAATCTATGATCAGTATTTATTAATTCTGTATTATTAAATACTTCTTTAATATTTCTATATCTTGTTGCATTTGGTGTTGTAATTATTAAAGTTTCACAATACTTTGAATAATTTTCTTTTATAGATTTTAAAAAATCTACTGGAAAGTTAATATGCTCTATTACATCAGGTAATATTATGTAATCCCATTTTATTTCTTTTATTTGTTGAGGAATATTATTATCCATAATATCAAGATAAGCTACATCATATTTTGGATATTTATCTTGAATATAATTGACTCCCTCCAAATTTATATCTACTCCTAAACAATATTTAGAAAAGTGATCAATATCATCATGTAACCATTTTTTTAATTTTATTTTTTCATCTATTACTGGTAAATGATCTACAAAACCAATATGTAATATATTCTTATTTTTAACTTTATTAATTAAATATTCTAATCTTGTAGTAGAAGTATTAAATCCTGATAATTTTATATTATAACCACTACTAAAACATTCTCCACTTAAATATTCTTTATCTTTATTACTAAACTTCATTTCTATCCTTTTTTGTTAAATTTAATATCCATATTATTATTAAGCTGTAATATATAGTGAAAAAAAATGTTATCACTAGTAAACTATTAGTTATTGAATAATTAAGCTTAAAGCAAATGAAAATAATTAATGGCATACCAATATTTCCTACTAATGCAATATAAAAAAACTGCTTTTGCTTATTTAGTATAATAGGTATCTGACTTATTGGAGAAATTAAAAAATTCATAAATAGGTACGGTAATAATATTTGAGTATATTCCCCTGCTACTCTCCACTTTTCACCAAATACAAAAGCAAAAAGTTCTGGTGATATAAAATACAATGTTATGAAAATTGGTAAAGCAAATAATATTAACTTTATCATTACATTTTTTGCTATATCGTATATAGTTTCATTATTTTCTTTAGCTGTATTAAATCTTTGGTACAATACTTGTCCAAATGATGATCCAATTATGCCCAAAGGTGCTTGAAGAACTCTAATCGATAAAGCATAAAATCCCAATACTGCACTACCAAAATATGCTGAAATCAACATAACAGATAAACTTGTCTTTGCTACATCACTAAATACATGAAAAGAGTTTACTAAAGGAAAATCTTTGTATATTTTCATCTGCTCTATTGCTTTGTTTTTATCAATATTTTTTATTAATAGTGTGTCATTTTGTATAAATTTTTTTATCAATATTGTAGTTGAAAATATAGAACCTATTATATTTCCAAGTATCATACCTCCAAATATTCCACTTGTACCAAATCCAATTTGACCTGAACCTGTACCAAGAGATTGTATAACCCGACTATTTGAGATATTTTTAAATCTTTTTTTCCTATTTGACCAATAATTAAAGCTATTGTAAAATCCAACAAGCAATAGTGATAGCGGCATAAGATACAATAAACTTCCAATATCAGTTGCATTAAATAAGTCTAATACACTATCTTTAAAAAAGAAAATTAAAATAGAAACCAATAAAGTTAAAAAAATAGTAATACTTAGTGATAATGCAAGTATATTAATAGCATCTTCATCTGTCTTTGGCAAAACAATTGCTATTTCATATCTAGCAGTTGCAATAACTCCAACAAGACCTAATATACTAAAATATAAAGCAAACATTCCAAAATCTTCAGGCGAATAAATTCTTGTGATAATAGGGCTTAGTGCAAATGGTATAGCTTGAGCTATAGTTGTACCTGTCATAAGAGTAAGTACATTACGACTAAATTCTGATTTTGGTTTTAGTTTACTTAGCATTTAGTTCTCTATCTGCTTAATACTTACATCTACTAAGAGTATTTTCATCTGTTTTATTGCTATTTCATTTAATTTTTCTATTCTTTGCTCTGAAATTAGATTTTCAATCCACTTGCCAGGACTCAATACAAAAGATGCTAATCCTGCTGACATTTTAAAGTGGT
>JAYEIM010000219.1:0-2171 GCA_034660095.1 Campylobacterota bacterium
GTTTCATTAAGACTAAATCCAGAGGATAATAAAGATTTAATTGATTATTTATCCTCAATTATTGATTTCGCCACAATACCAAAAGAAAATAAACTAAGTAATTTAACTGCAACTATGAATACATTACAAGAAAAAAGTCATCAACTTCTAAAGGAAGAATGGGAAAGAGTGAAGAAAGGTGAAAAAGTTTATCGAGCTATTAAATATATTTTTGGAACAATTGCCTTTGTCTTTATGATATATTTCACATATAATGTTTATAAAATAACTCAAGTAGTACCCGAATTAAATATAGAGCATAACAAAACCTTGGAGAGAAATAGTTTACCCTAGCGGGAAAACTATTTCTCAAGTCAAACGTTAGGTTACAGTAAGTTTAGATCTGAATCAACTTATTTACGTTTTATCATCAAAACCTAATTCCATATAAGCCTCTTTACCCCATTCATGTAAAGAGACTAAAATAGGTAATAATTTTTTTCCATATTTTGTTAAGCTGTACTCAACTTTTGGGGGTACTACAGCATAAACCTCTCTATGTATTACACCACTATATTCAAGTTCTCTTAGTGTTTGAGTAAGCATTTTTTGTGTTATATTAGTTAAAAGTTTTTTTAATTCGCCATATCGTAAAGTACCACTACTTAAATGCCAAATCACCCATCCCTTCCACTTTCCACTCAAAACATCTATTGAATATTCGTATGAACAATTATATTGTTTTTCTTTCATTAGTATCCTTTTGGTATGTATAATACTATTTAGTATGTACTTGACATAATAACATACATAAGATAAGATTTTACAAAATTTAAATAAAAAAAGGAAAAATATGATTTTTAATAAGAATAAAATAATTTTACTGTCTTTAGCGACTGCTGCATTACTTACGATTGGGTGTGTAACAAATAAACAAATACCAAAAAATGTTATAGTTAATAATATTGCTCAAAACCCAGAAGGAATTGAATATGATAAAACTGATAATACATTTTTATTATCATCAATCAATGCAAAACCAATCATAAAAATAAAACCAGACGGAAGCTTTGTACCTTTTACAAGTGGTGAACAATATCCTTTGTCAACTGCTGGATTACAAATTGATTATAAACATAATAGACTTTTGGTTGCAGGATTCAATGGAACAGAACTTATGGATAAAAATCCATCAACAAAGGGTATGTCAAGTTTGCGAATATATGACTTGAAAACTGGAACGTTAAAGCAAGATATTAATCTTTCATTCTTAGCTCCACAAGCACAAACTTATTTTGCAAATGATATTGCAGTTGATAATGTAGGAAATGTATATATTTCAGATTGGTATGCTAAAGTTGTATATAAAGTAGATATGAATGGTAAAGCTACACTGTTTTGGAAAAATGATTTTTCTAAAGTTAATGGAGGAGCAAATGGTTTAGACTTTCACCCTGATGGTTACTTAATAGTTTCTTTATTGAATGTAAACAAAAAATGGCTTTATGATGATTACGCTCTTGTGAAAATTCCTCTAAACAACCCTAAGGAAGTTCATTATATAAATATTGAAAATAGTGGATTTACTGGTTTTGATGGAATGGTTATCAAAGAAAATGGAAATATAGTAGGGGTAACAAATAATCAGAAATCACCAGGAGGTAATAAGCTTATAGAACTTTCGAGTGATTCTAATTGGAATGATGCAAAAATTATAAACTCTAAAGAGATAACTCCTAGTACAACTGTAGCAATAACTCCTGATAATAAAAGCTATGTCATACAACAAGATTTTTCTAATAACTTTAAGAAAAAATGGAACATTAAACAGATTGAGTTTTAAGAACTTTTATTTTGATACTGAGTTGATAAACCTAACAAATCAGAGGAGATAACAAGATTACAGTGCCGAAATATCTAGCTTTTACTGTATCAAGTTAGATGTATAAAAGTTAAAATATTTCTTGTATAAATCCATCTTGTCCCTCACTTCAACCGTTAAGTTGCTAAACCTCTAAATATTGGAACACAAATTACTCAAAAGAGTTTTCTATGTTCCACAAAATGTTCAAAAAGTAAAAACTGTAAAGTTCCATAAACCTGAGGGATTGTGGAACAAAAATAACATTTACTATTCCCTTAAGAAGTCTAGTAATCAATAGCTGCTTATCTCACTTCAAAATCTTTAGTAA
>JAYEIM010000220.1:0-2171 GCA_034660095.1 Campylobacterota bacterium
CTAGTCTATTATCTGAAATCAATACACCACTATCATCATAAGTTTTATTTAATTTCTCTCTTAACTTTTCAAATACTTCTTTTGCTTCATTTAAGTCATCTTCTATGACATCTAACAATATATTTAAAAGTTTTCCAAAAGATGCACTATCTTTTGTTTTCATTTCATCTGATAAATCTTTTACTGCTGGAATATAAATAGGTTCAGGAAAAAAAGCCTTAATAGTATTGTCAAAACCAGGTTCTAGTGAGATGTCTTTTTCTTCCATTTCTTCAGTTGAAAGAGTAGTAATGTAATCTTCAATTAATTCTTTCGCAGCTTTTTGTGTTTTGACTTCATTAGCTTTTGTAGCTTCAATTTCATGATAATCAGTTTTTAATATATTAACAAGGGAAGCTCCCTTTTGACCTTTAAACTTTTCATCAATAATATCTTTATTGAATTTTTCCAACTTTGGAACAAATGTTACATTTCTGAGTTTTGATGAATAATCTATATGTGAATATCTTCTTGCTAGTTTTAGTTCATTAGTACCATCTTCTTTTGTAAGAATAAATTTCTCAAGTTTTTCTTTATGAACATCGCCTAGTACTGCTAAATCAGCTGTAGAAATATCATTAATTATTACTGTAATTAAAATATCTTTTGATATATCATAAAAATCATCTTGTTTTAATTTAGTTCCTTTGATAAATAAAAGTAAGCTTTGAATAAACGTTGATTTTCCTGAATTGTTTTCTCCAACTATACATGTAAATGTGGATAAAGGAGTATTGACGTGTTTTAAGCTTTTAAAGTTTTCAACAACTAATTTTGTGAACTTCATGGTTTTTTATTCCTTTTGTATAGTTAACGACTGTCTTGAGAAATAAGTCGCCGCTAGGCTACTTATTTCTCTCCTAGTAATTGTTATGCATTTACTCTCATTTCAATTACTAACTTTTCAAAAATATCTAAAAAACAAGGGTCATATGATTCATTTACGTGCTTTTGATTCCATAAACCAGAGTGATTGACTTTTTCTCTATTGCATTTGTGTCCTAGCCAATCTTCTGAAGCACCATCAAGTGTACTTTTATTATAATTACTCAATAGTGCTATGCTGTTTTGCTCAATATAAGCTCGTAAACTATTTGGAGATGCTTCATCATCTATTGAAAGATATAAAAAAGGCATCTTTCCAATAGTTTGACTTACCAATTGCTCTAATTCAAGTTCATTATCTTTTACATATCTTAAAGCTGAGCTTCCTTCTCCCCAAGTTAAAAAGTTTAAATTTTTGTCTTGCATTATTGCTGTTCCGACAAGCAATCTAAATATTGAACTTCTGTGATCTCCGCCTCCAGTTTTAGCAGTTCCTTTGTGGTCAGAAAGTCTATTCCATAATGTTCTCTTTGAGTCATCTTGTATTGCATGAGTACCGACTCTTGTTACACGAAGCCCATTACCAGAATCACTTCTTTTTTGATTTGATTCAAAAAAGAAATATACACCTCTCTTGTGCCATTTTTGTCGTCCATTAGAATTTAATAGTAATTTTTTTTGAATATTTTTCTTTTCCAATGCATTTATTATGGAGTAGAATCTTTTTAAATCTGAAAGTCTTTTGTTTTCCAATATGGTCTCCTGTATCTGCATAACGACTGAATAGAGTGAATAAGTTGCCGCTAGGCTACTTATTCGCTCCTATGAGACTGTGAAATAACTAAATAATTACAGTCTCATAAATTACAAAAATTCTAACACAAACACTTTAATATCAAGCATCTTTAAACCACTAAAACAGTATAATATCACTAAGAATAGTTCGGTATATACGGACTTTAAGAGGTGTTTATGAAAGAGAAATACAAAGAGGGGTTAAACCGTAATCAACAACTTCTTTTTCCTCCAAGTCTTGATGAGTATGTAAGTGAAGATAACTCAGTTAGAGCTATAGACGATTATGTGTCGCTCCTAGATTTAAAAAGGTTAGGGTTTAGTGATACATCTAACTCTCTATCTGGTCAAAAATCTTATGCTCCTAAATTGCTTCTAAAAATATACATCTATGGTTATCTCAATAAAATAAGAAGCTCTCGTAACCTTGAAAAAGAAAACTCTAGAAATATAGAACTAATGTGGCTAACAGCAGGACTACAACCAACTTATAAAACAATTGCAGACTTTAG
>JAYEIM010000221.1:0-68920 GCA_034660095.1 Campylobacterota bacterium
ATATTTTTGGACTAAGTCCATAACCATGCTCAAATCTATTTGGTATAATATAATTTATCTCTACACCTAGTGCAGAAAAAAACTCAACCATAATAGTTGTAGATGAGATACCATCAACATCATAATCACCTACAAGATTTATAGTTTCATCATTTTTAATTGCTTCAACTATCCTTAGCGTTGCTTTATCCATATCTTTAAATTGATCTGGCTTAGGTAAACTTTTTAAAGTTTTAAACTGATCATTTTCTACTCTATCTTGTAATATCTTTTCTATATCTTTTATTGTTAATTGACTCATAAAGTTGATTATATCGTTTTTAAACTCTTTTTAGATAAAATATCCGCTATTAATGAATTTTTAGGATAATAAAATATGGATAAAGCAAAATATATTTGGATGGATGGTGAACTTACACCTTGGGATGAGGCAAAAGTTCATGTTCTTACACATACATTACATTATGGAAATGGTGTATTTGAAGGTACAAAAGCATATAAAACACACGATGGTAGATGTGCAATTTTTAAACTTGAAGAGCATACAAAAAGACTTTTTAATTCTGCAAAAATAACACTTATAGATATACCATATACTTATGAAGAGTTATTTGATGCACAAATAAAAATTTTACAAGAAAATGAACTATTTGAAGGTGCATATTTACGACCATTTGTATATCTAGGTTATGGGGTTATGGGGATTTATCATAAAGAGTGTCCTGTAAATGTATCTATTTCAGCATGGAAATGGGGAGCATATTTAGGTGATGAGGGTTTAAAAAATGGCATTCGACTAAAAATTGCTTCTATGACAAGAAACTCAAATACTTCAGGTATGGGTAAAACAAAAGCAGCAGCAAACTATCTAAACTCTCAAATGGCAAAATTTGAAGCAGTTGAAGCTGGATATGATGAATCACTTCTAAGAGATGATCAAGGTTATATAGCAGAAGCTAGTGGTGCATGTTTTTTTATGGTTGAAAATGGAGTTTTAATCTCTCCACCAAATGATAATTCACTTAAATCTATCACTCAAGATACTGTTATAGACTTAGCAAAAGATATGGGTATTGAAGTTCAAAGAAGAAGAATAACAAGAGAAGAGGTATATGTTTGTGATGAATGTTTTTTAACAGGAACAGCAGCAGAAGTTACACCAATAAGAGATGTAGATGCTAGAATTATTGGTAGTGGAAGTCGTGGACCAATGACGAAAAAACTACAACAAGCATATTTTGATGTAGTAGCAGGAAAAAATCCAAAATATATCAAGCATTTAACATACATTAATTAAAAAATATATTTAAGACAATATAAAGTACAATAATATATTATTGCATAAATATAAACAGAACAAAAAATAAACAAACAAAGGGAAATAAAAATGCCAATAGACAATGACTATTTTAAAAATAGACAACAACAGAACAAAGGTTCTAACAACAATGATAATAAGAACTCTAATAACAATGGAGGTGGTGGAAACGGCGGAAATGGCGGAGGATACCAACCACCTTTTGAACCACCTGAAATATTTAAAAATCTTGGAAAAGGTTCTGGATTAATTTACGGAATTATTATTGTTGCAGTATTACTATTTATGGCTAAACCTTTTGTTATTATTAACTCAGGTGAAGTTGGTATTAAAGTTACAACTGGTAAATATGAAACTGAACCATTACAACCTGGATTTCATCTATATATTCCAGTAGTACAAAAAGTTTTGACTGTAGATACAAAAGTAAGACTTATTAACTATAAGAGTGTTGAAGATATGAGTGGATTTGGAACTGGAATTAAAATCAATCCTGCTATTAATATTCTTGATGCAAGAGGTTTACCAGTTTCAATTGAATTAACTGTTCAATATAAACTTTTACCATCTGGTGCACCTTCTACTATTGCAACTTGGGGACTTTCTTGGGAAGATAAAATCGTAAACCCTGTTGTAAGAAACATTGTAAGAAATGTTGTTGGTGGATTTAATGCTGAAACATTACCTATGCAAAGAAATGTAATTGCTACAATGATTGAAGATGGTATTAGAAAAGAGATTGAAGCTTTAGATGGTAAACCTGTTTCTATTGAATCTGTTCAATTAAGAGAAATTGTACTTCCTGCAAAAATTAAAGAGCAAATTGAAAAAGTTCAAGTTGCAAATCAAGAATCAGAAAGAGTAAAATACGAAGTTTTAAGAGCTAAGCAAGAAGCTGAAAAAAGAGCTGCAAAAGCTACTGGTGATGCTGAAGCAAATAGAATTGAAGCACAAGGTAGAGCTGATGCTGTTACTATTGAAGCTCAAGCACAAGCAAAAGCAAATAAACTTGTAGCTCAATCTTTAACAGTAAAACTTCTTTCTTTAGAACAAATAAAAGTTCAAGGGAAATTTAATGAAGCACTTAGAGAAAATAGAGATGCTAAAATATTCTTAACACCTGGTGGTTCTACTCCAAATATTTGGGTAGATACAAAAGATAAAGCAAGAGATACTGCTATCCATTAATAAGGACTTTAAGAGAGATATAGTCTCTCTTAATTTTAAATATGCAAAAAATTAAATATATCATAATCTTTACACTTTTATTAGCTTTAGGGCTTTTGTATGTACAACTTAGTGATTATGATAAAATTACAAATACACTACTAAATGAAAATAGTTCATCTTATGACAAAATTACAAAATTACAAAATAAAATAACATTGCTAGAAAGTGAAAATATAGAACTAAATAATAATGTTTCATTATTAAAAGATGAAAATTTAAACTTAAATAGTAGAGTAACAACTCTGCAAGATAAAATAATATCAATGGATGAAACCATATCTATTTCAAAACTACCAATTCAAGAAAATATTTTAGATGAAACAAATGAAACAATAAGTTCTGCATTGGATATACATCAAGAGATTCTATTAAATTCTAACAATAATACATTTGAAGAAGAGCAAGATATAAAAGTTGAACCAAAAATAACACTAGATGATCAAAATAAAATAACAGGTTTTGGTCTTGAATATAAAGAAAATTTCTAAAGGAAACTAATGGATGAAATAATAGATAAAATAGATTTTGAAAAACAAAATGGTCTAATACCAGTGATAACTCAAGATAATAGTTCAAATGAAGTTTTAATGTTAGCATATATGAATAAAGAGGCTGTAAAATTAACATTAAGCACAAATTATGCACACTATTTCAGCAGAAGTAAACAAAGAATTTGGAAAAAAGGTGAAAGCTCAAATCATACCCAGCAGATTGTTTCTATAAAACTTGATTGTGATAATGACACTCTTTTATTAAAAGTAAATCAAGCAGGTGTAGCTTGTCATACAGGTAGAAAATCTTGTTTTTTTACAGATTTACAAACAGGTGAAGTAAAAAATAATATTGAAGTTGATACAAGTTCTGCTTATGGTATTATAGATACTTTATATCATACTATTTTAGAAAAGAAAAATGATAATCCTGAAGTCTCATATACTGCAAAACTTCTACAAGGAAAACAAAATTCTATGCTTAAAAAAATTGTAGAGGAAGCTGGTGAATTTACTTTTGCAGTAAAAGATAATGACGAGGAGGAGATGATATACGAAGGAGCAGATCTTATGTATCATTGTCTAGTTGCACTTGCATCTCAAAACATCTCACCTGATAGAATAAAACAAGAGTTATCAAGAAGATTTGGACTAAGTGGTATAGAGGAAAAAAATTCAAGAACTGATTAAAACTCTTATTTAAGCTTTTTTTTATAAATATTTCTTATAATATAGTATAAATTTTATTTATAAAAGGAATTCTAATGATTACTAAAACTTTATCAACTGCCCTACTACTTGGTTTAATCACAACTAGCTTAAATGCAAAAGGTATGAACTCTCCACAAAAAATATTTCAAAAAAAATGTAATATGTGTCATAATTTAACAAAACCAAAAAATAAACAAGAAAAAATGAAAATGACAGCACCTCCTATCTCTATTGCAATGAGAAGTGTTATAATAGGTGTTGACGCGATTGAAGGTCCCGTAAGTGATTCTGAATTAAGAGAGTTATCTATTGAGTTTTTAACTGACTATCTAAAAGAACCTAGCCAAGAGAAAGGTTACTGTGAAGATATGAGTTATAAAAAGTTTGGAACTATGCCATCAATGAAAGGTTTTATGACTGATAAACAAATTGACACTGTTGTACCTTGGGTTATAGATAACTTTTCACCAAAAAAAGATGCAAACGGAAAGTATATAATACATAGTAAGAGAAAATAAATTTTCTTATTATGACATAAATCCCACTTTTTTATCTTTATCAAATTGAGATTTTTCCTCTTTTTGAATCTCCTCTATAAAATCTGTAGTTTTAAATAGTGGTTCATCTTCTATTGCTAACTTATAGGCTGTATTTTTTATGATAAGTTCTATTTGTCCACCTGTAAGTGATGATTTTGATAATTTATCTATATCAAACTTATCATCAAAAGGTAAGTTTTGAGGTAAAAGCTTTTCCCATAAAATTTTACGCATAGACTCATCTGGTTTTAAAAATTCTATTTTATAGTTAAATCTTCTTGAAAATGCTTTATCAATACTATCAAGTAAATTTGTTGTTGCTATTAAAATTCCATCAAAATTTTCTATCTGTTCTAAAAATATATTTTGCATCTGATTGTGCATCTTATCACTACCACTTATTTGACCACTTACTCGATTACTTAAAAACTGATCTGCTTCATTTAAAAGTAGTACTGGCTCTGATTTTGTTTTTATACATAAATCTTTATAATCATCAAATATTTTTCTAACATTTTTTTCACTTTCACCCACATACATAGATAAAATCTTACTACAATCAAAACTAAGAACTTGTTTCTTAAGTGATTTTGCTAAAGCTAATGCTGTTATAGTTTTACCAGTTCCTGCTGCACCATAAAATATAATTCGTGCATCAATCCCTTTTTTCTTATCTTTTATTCCCCATTTTTTAAGTCTATCAACAACTTTTTTATCTACTTGTTGTAAAAGTAAATTAAGAGTTTTTTTTGTTTTATCATTTAATACAACATCATCAAGTGTTTTTTTAGGTTCTATTAGTTCAAACATCTCTTGTTCACTTATAAGCATATCTAGTTTGATTTTTTGTTGCCGTTTTTGTTTTTTTACTGGATGAGATATTTTATATAAAATTGCTTCTGGTATATAAAAATTTCTCATAATTCCACCAAAAGGCGTAAGCATCTCATCATAATCTATTAAATTATTGGCAATAAGGTTTCCGCTTTCTTCAAGTAAACTTCTATGTTTTATTTTTTCATAATCATCAGAAGAAACCAATGCAATTAAAGAGTTCATATCTCTTATTGATTCATCACTACCACCATATTCCTCTTTTAATAAGGCTAAAAATATCATCTGTTCCTGATCATTTAGTTCATTTTGTGTAAAAAAATCTTCAAGCATAATTGTATTTGTTGTTGTTTCTACTCTCTGCTGTATCCTATTTTCAAGTAGAGATAGTTTACTTCTAAGTCTATTTGCGTTTGGTGAATTTTCATCAAAATTATGTTTTACAATATTTAACTTTTGAGCTAAATCTATTTTAAAAAACTGATCTTGTAAGTATTCTAGATGATCGCTATACTCTTTAACATCTGGTAACACTAACTCCAATGACCCAACTTCTAGAAGCTTTAAAAACGAACTACTTAAATTTATAGCTGTATTTATAAGTTCAAGTTGTGATAGTTCACTTATCTTTGTTGTTATAAAATTACTTTGAACTATCCATCCAAGTTCTAATAAATTTTTTATCAAATAAATATGTTCAATATGTTCTAATGTTTTTAAATCGTAAAACTCTGCAAGTATATCTACTACTAAAATATTATCATTCCCAATAATATACTGTTTTGTTAGATACTGTAATATTTTTACTTCAGCTTCTTTACATTTTAAATGCGTAAATATATCTAGTTTTTCTAGATTCTCTGATTCTACAAATAATTTAATATTTTTCAACTTTTATCCCCTACTTTAAACCACTCTTTTGCCTGTATAATATCATTTAAAATCTCTTGTTTTAACTCTTCATAAGTTTCAAATTTTTTATTATCTCTTGTTTTTTTATAAAAAACTATATCTATATTATTTGGTATAATCTCATTAAAATTATTATCAATTATATGTGTTTCAACTGCAAATTTACCATCTGTTGTTACTCTATGACCTATAAATGTAACAGAGTTATAACTTTTATTTTGTAAAATAGTTTTTGTTATATAGATACCCTCGCTAGGTATTAAAAACTCTTTTACATCAATATTAATAGTAGCTACAAATTGTTTTGAGCCAATCCCCTGACCCCTAATATGTGTACCTTTAATTCTATATTCATATCCCAAAAGTTTATTTGCATCTTCTAGTTTACTATCTCTTAAATAAGATCTTATAACCCTCGAATGTACAGCAATATTGTCAATTTTATATTCATCAACTACTATAACTTCTCCATCAAAAAGCTCTTTTAAATTTTCTATACTATAGGCAGCTTTATATCCAAAATGAAAATCATACCCAACTACTATTTTTTTTAAATTTGGGAACTCTTCATAAAGAAGTTTTATAAACTGTTCACCACTTAGATGTTTTATATTTTCCAATGGATAATAAAACAATGGAAATTTTGTATGTAAAGATCTATTTGCATTTGGGGAAAGATTTGCATACTCAGTAGATATAACAACTATAGCACCATTGTTATTGAGTTTTGAAAATAGTTGTTGATGAGCTAGATGCATACCATCAAATCCACCAATAGCAATACTAGTAATTGTATCTTTTATAACTTTTCCTTTTAAATTAGTTTGGTATAATACCAAATATCTAATAAAGGATAAATTATTAAAATCAATATCTATCAAATTGTAAAAAAATCAAATGACAACTTTGAACCAATTATAAATGAATTTATAAAGATGTCAAGTAGATATGCTAAAGTTGAAGTGTATAGTTTGTTTAACAAACAGATATCAAAAGCTCAAACAATTGGTGAAAAAGAATCACAACAAGCATACAATGAACTTTATTTACCAAAACTATCTAATGGATACAATATAGCACTTGATGTACTAGGTAAGCAGATTGATAGTTTTAAATTTAGTAAACTATTAGACGACAAGATTACGATAAATTTTTTTATTGGTGGAGCGTATGGTTTTGATAGAGAATTTTTAACTAAATGCGATACTGTTATATCTCTTAGCCAACTTACATTTGCACATAAAATAGCAAATATAGTATTAGTAGAACAAATATTTAGATCACTTTGTATACTAAATAACCATCCTTATCACAAATAATAAAAATTTAGTTAAAGTTAGGTATAATTCCAAAATAAAACAAACAGGATTATAAATTGCCATCAAGTAAACAGATAAATGAACTAAAAGAGTTATTAATAGCTAGACGAGATGTTATTCAAAGTAATATCGATGATAATATAGATAATATATCAAAACTAAACAATTGTGATTGTAAAGATGATTTAGATTTTGCGGAAGCAAGTAGTGATAGTTTCACTTCAGGGATAATCGTAAATCAACAAAAACAAGAGCTAAAAGAGATAGATGAAGCTATAAAAAGTATAGAAAATAAAACTTATGGTATTTGTGAAATGTGTGATGAAACTATAGCTATAGGTAGATTAAAAGCTAAACCATTTGCAAAATTTTGTACAGACTGTAGAGAAATACACGAAAATAATAACAACTAAAATAGAAGGATAGTAATATGGGATTAAAAAAATATATCTTAGGATCAATAGTTTTAATATTAGTAATTGCAGGATATACATTTAGTATTGAAGCTGGTGATTATAGAGTTCAACTTGTGGATTATGTTTTAATCTTACCTATTGCAGCTTGGATTGTACTACCAATGGTTCTATTATTTACTGTATCAGTATTGCATATTTTATTTTATGGTTTAAAAAACTACTTTGCAATTAAAGCTATCACAAAAGATTCTGAAGCTTTGATCTCATTGGTAAATAAAAAACTACTTAATGAATCTTCAAAATTAAGCTTTCAAAATAAAAATTTTAAAGATATCAGTGCTGTAGTAAATCAATTAGATATCAGCATAACAAATAGTGACTTTAACTCTGCAAACAAAGATATAACTAAAACAATTGATCAAATATTTGCTATAAAATCAGGGAAATATGTATCATCAAAAGAGTTAAAGCTAGACAATAACAATCCAATAATGATAGAAAATTTATTAAACAAAATCAATCAAGATGAATCATTCGCACTTGAAGCAGTAAAGAAAAACTCTGCATATTCTGCCCAAATTATAAAAGCTGCATTTTTAAAAGTTTTAGAAACAAAATCTTTCACAACTATAAAAAAACTAATTGATGAAGTAACTTTAGATGAAGAGATGACAATTGCATTATTTAAAAAAGATGGTGAACAACTTGATCAATTTGCAATGACAAATGATGTTATTTTAAAATTGATTAAAAAAGTTGATTTATCAAATAGTGACCTTGTAGCTATTTCTAAAAACTATAAACTACTTATGTCTCCAGATCAAATAATCAAACTATATGAAGACCTTTGCGTTGACAAAGAGGAATATACTACAGCATACCTATATGTATTAGCAGAGTACGAAATGGTTGACAAAATGAGAGATATTTTAGATAATAGTTCTGCACATGAATTTATCCCTTTTAAAGCTTTAGTTGATTTAAAAGATAGTGGTAAACATATATACTCTTTAGATACTCTTTGCTATAAATAAAAATTGAAAAACAAGCCGATAGACTTTTCAAAACCAGTAGTGGTACTAGCTCCACTTGCTGGATATACTGATTTACCTTTTAGATCTGTTGTTAAAAATTTTGGTGTTGACTACACTGTAAGTGAAATGATAAGCTCAAATGCTTTAGCATACAATAGTGAAAAAACTAAAAAAATGCTTTTAAAGTCACCAAATGAAGATCCTTATTTTGTACAACTTTCAGGTAGTAAAACAGATATTATGCAACTTGCGGTTGAAAAGCTAAATGAGATAGATGGTATTGCTGGTATCGATTTAAACTGTGGTTGTCCTGCTCCAAAAGTATTTAATCATGGAAGTGGTTCAAATCTTTTAGGAGATTTACCTCGCCTTCAATCTATACTTAAAACTATAAAAAAATATTCAAATAAACAATATACAACTGCGAAAATTAGAATAGGGATAGATGAAAAGATACCTGTTGATATTGCTCGTGCTGTTGAGGATTGTGGAGTTGATTTTATAGCTGTACATGGAAGAACTAAAAAAGGTGCATATAAAGCTCCTGTTGATTATGATGCTATTGCAGCTATTAAAGAGGCTGTAGATATTCCAGTAATTGCAAATGGAGATATAACAGACTTAGAAAAAGTGAATTATGTTCTAGACTATACAAAAGCTGATGGTGTTATGATAGGTCGTGGTGCAGTTGGTAAACCTTGGTTTTTTCATCAAATAGCTACAAACAATGAAACAATATCAAATGAATTAAAAAAAGAGATTATCATTGAGCATTTTAATAAAATGATAGAACACTATTTAGAATATGGTGTTATTATGTTTAGAAAACATCTTCATACTTATTCAAAAGGTTATGATGGAGCAAATAGTTTTCGTGATAAAATCAATACAGTAACTGACCCTAAAGAGATGCTAGAGATCATAAATAAGTTTTTTTAGATTTAAATAATAATGTTTTTGAGAACTAAAAAAAGCCAAGTGGAAAACCACTTGGCTTTTAATAAGTCAAATTGTTTTGACTACCCTAAAAATGGGTTTGCATATAATGCAATTAAAGCAATTACAAGTGTATAAATAACTTGTGCTTCGATCATCGCAAGAGCAATGAACATTGTTGTCATAAGTTTTCCACCCATACCTGGATTTCTAGCAGTTCCAGCAATAGTAGCAGCAGCTGTATTACCCATACCAATAGCTCCACCAAGAGCAGCAAGACCAAGACCAACACCAGCAGCAAGTACTGAGTAAGCTTTTAATGTTTCGTTAGCTACATTTGCATCAGATGCGAAAGCAGCAGTTGCAATAGCAACCATTAAGAATAAAATTTTTTTCATTCTAATTCCTTTGTAATAATTTAGTTTTTTTAAAAATGAGTTCGGATAGCGTAAACAATGATTATAAAACCGTTGCCAACCTAAACATAAATGCCTAGATTTCCCTACTTAACACTTTTAAGTGGTGCCATTATATATAAAACAATATTAATTGTCAAAAATATTTTCAATAATTTGTTCTATCTCTTTTAAATTATTTTGCAATGTATGTGTTTTTGCTATTTTATTGTTCTCTTTTTTAATCTTTTTTAACTCATCATTACTTAGTAGGAGTGCATCAACTTTAAAAGATGTGCTTGGATCATCAACTCCTCTTATTAGTGAAAAAGAATCTACAAGTTCAGATGATGCATTTGATTTCATAACAAAAACTGCACATTTAAAATACATAGCTTTCAATATATTTGGTACAAATAGTTTTTGTTTCGTTGGTAAAATAAATATATCTGACACTATAAAAAGTTGCTCTTTATCCTCATAGTTTTCAAGTAAAATAAATGTATCTATCATCTTTGTTTTATCTATTTTTATACGAACACTTTCTAACTGTTTAGAATCTGTATCTATTATCACTTTGAAATTGTTTCTATCTAAACCCTCTATAATTTTAAAAAACTTATCTATACCACTTTGTTTTAAATCTTTACCTGTAAAATAGATAAGTCTAGTATTTTTAGCAATTGAGTGTTCTTTTCTAAAATCTTTTCTAGTTTGTTTATCATATTTTATTTTACTATTTATATATGGATAGATTATATCAATTTTTCTTTGAGTTATATATGGTTTTTTCTTTATAATTTCATCTTTTATATATTGTGAATTTACTATTATTTTAGATGAGTTTTCAACCAAACTTAATGCATATTCATTTACAACACCTTGATGAAAATAGATATCAGGATATATTTTATCTTTTAAAGTTAGTTTTTCAAAAAATGTTTGCTCTTTGTGGTAATCTACTTCATACTTAGATTCTAAAGCTTGTGTTAGTTGTGTTTTATTTTTAATTGCTATATGTATTTTATTCATATAGCAATTATACCAAAAGTCTAATTATACTTTTAAATCTTTTGCCCAAGACTCCATTAAGTCATGTAGTTGCTCTTTTGGAGCTTCAATAAAATCTATCACAAATCTATCTTCAAGTTCACTAATACCTATACTTCTAGGTCGTGCTGCTAATATTTTTGTATTTGGTATCGCTGGTCCAAAACAAAATATAACATTTTGTGCATCTTTCATCCCTTCCATAATTGGTCCATCTAAACTTGTAGTGTGTGAATAGTGATCAAATACTGCAATAAACTTTGCTATTGGATGATTCTCAATTTTAGCTTTGAAATATTCTATAATTTCTGGAACATTTTTTTGTTTTACTTCTGTTTTTAATAATTCTAGCGAATATACTGGATATTTATCCATAAAAATTTCTTTTTTCATTTTTCTTGTTTCCCTTTTTTATTTATTGAATGTTACGAAAGACTCTATGGCACATTGAATACTTGCAGGTATATCATCACCTTGTTTATTCATAAAGTCAATTTGTGATTGGTATAATAATTTGTTGTTTGTGTTATAAAATTTATATACAACATAACCTGCATAAAGTTTACTTTTTTTAGTTTTTTTACCCGGGTCTCCAACATCATTTTCATATATGTAGTATGATATTCTTAGCTTTTCATCATCAGGTTTATTTTGTTTAACATTTTCTTTTAGTATGTTTGATGTAACTTCATCCATATCAGATAGCTTTACAAAATCAAATAGTTTAGATGGAACATATTTTGACTTTTCTACATAAGATGAAAATTTATAGTTACCATTTTCCAATTGATTTTGTGCTTTTTTGATAAGCTCATCACCAAAACCTCTTTCAAAACTTGTCATCTTTTGTTGACATAAAATTCTTTTAGCTTTTCCTGATTCTGGTACTCCGCTTTTAGATGGTATATCTGATGTTTGCATAATTAATATTGCAATAACAAAAACTACTACAAATATGATAAGATTTGTTTTCATAAATTTACTCCTGTATACATATATCGTGTTTATTCATATGTATTATTGTTTGATATATTACTATTGCAATCACAACTGTAACAACAGTAACCATAGTATATGATAACATAAGAACAATTGGATCTTGTGTTTTTACATACATAAGCATTGAAGCTATTGCCATAGCAGCTATTGGAAATACAAATGCCCACCAAGATATAAAAAACTTAATTTTCATAAAGTTTTTATACATAAATGCAACCAAAAATGTAAAAAACAGTGCTATATTAAATAAAAATATTGCAAAAAAATCAATCTGTCCATACATTTTAAAATATGCAATAAATCCAACAGCAGGAGGGGCAATTAGTATAAACATAGTAGGCATAAATTTAACAGCGAGTTGATGATGAAAAATAATTCTATTTAAAATAATAGACAATAATACTATCCAAAAAAACATCCCAACACTGTAAAAATACATAAGTACTCCAGTACTAGCAAAGCCAACACCAGCAACTGGAACTAAAACATTTCCAACTATTGGTATAAACCATGCTGGGTTTGAATGTGCTAGCTCTTGATTGTCATTTATCCAAAAAGCGATTGTGTGCATAGTAAGATAAAAATGTAAAAGTGTCCCTGGGTACCAAAAAATTGCACTTATTGTTGGATATGCCTCTTTATATATAATTGCTAACATTAGCATAGATATAGATATAGCCGCAAAAAAGTTTATTCTAATTGGATGGGCAAACTCTTTTTTTACTGCCATTTGATATTTAAAATATTTTATAACATATACAATCGTTACAACTATAAATATAGCCGTAGTTATATACATCAAAACATCACCTATGATATGTGGAAAACTAAGCCACTCTCCAGCTTTTTGATATGTGATAGTCAATCCACTCATCCCCATTACAATTGCGTACATCATAATTGGAAAAAATTTAAGTCTATTTACTTCTTTTGGTTGTGATTCCAAATAAAATCCTTTTAGTATAAGTTTATCATATAATTATTATAACTTATAATTTTGAAATTATACCCTCTTATTAATAATGATTATCTTAAACTAGTTTTTAATAATATTTATACCTGGATTTTCTTTTGTACCTACATACTCATCTGTTGAGCTATAAGTAAATTTAAAATATCCATAAGTTACTGCTACAACTATACAAAACAATACCACTAATTTTACTGTTTTTCTTTTTTGCGGTGATTCGTTATCATTATAATCTTCTATTTGTTCTAGTGTTGGTTCGTTTTCCATTGTTTAAATCCTTGTGTTAAATTAAAATTAAAAAAGCCAGAAGTGTGTCGCTTCTGGCTTTTTTGTCAAACCAAAGTTATGCAATTGGTTTAAAAAGGAGAGTGTATGAACACTTTTGAAAGTATAGTGCAAGATTTTTAAATCACTCTTAAGATATATTTCTAACTTATATTTATTATAAAAAATAGTAAATTTTAATAAAATAGCAGTATTTAGAAAAAATTAAGTATAATTATAATGAATAAAAGGCTTAGTATGAAAATCAAAAAATCAAATTATCTATTAGTTTTTATTTTACTATATTTCATAGTTGGAATATTTATTACTAATAGTTATACAAATAAAGTGAATGATCATTTAGATAGAAGAACAAATAAGTACTTAGAAAATTACAATGCATTGTATCATGAATATAAAAAAGTAGCCCAAATTCTGTTTTTAACACAACTAAATACACCAAAAGCAAAAAATATATTTGCAAATGCCACATCTACCAACGAAAAAATAAAAAATAAAGCCAGAGACGATTTATATAATGCTTTAAAAAAAGATTATGATTTATTAAAGCCTTTCCATATAAAACAACTTCATTTTCATTTACCAAATAATGAAAGTTTTTTAAGATTTCATAGACCTAAAAAATATGGGGATAATCTCACAAACTTCAGAGAAACTGTTGCCTATGTTAATAAAAATCAAAAAGCAGTAGATGGATTTGAAGAGGGGAAGATTTACAATGGATTTAGGTTTGTTTTTCCATTATCTAAAGATAAAAAACATATAGGTAGCGTTGAGATTTCATTTAGTGGACTCTCTTTTGTTTCAGACTTTGTTGAAAAGTATAATGTAGCTTCAAATCTACATATATCAAAAAACATTGTAAATACTAAAGTATTTAAAAGTGAAAAATCAAACTATATATCATCGCCATTTAAAGAGTTTTATATAGAAAAAGATATTTACAATAAAGTATCCAAAACATTCAATATCACCAAAAAGCCATCTATAGAGTCGCAACAAATAGTTACGAAGTTTATAAATAGCGATAAAGCATTTTCAACAATTGATGAAGACAGAGCTGTCTTGATGACATTTATTAAGATCAAAAATCCTATTCGTAAAAATATCAATGCAATGTTTAGTATAAGAAGTGATATACAGTACATAAATAGTGTTAGAGGTAATTATTATATTATGATGCTAATTAGTTTTTTTATCTTAGTAATATTTGTATATTTTATCTACAGAGAGTTTAAAAAGAAAGAGCAGTTATCTATAGCCCTTAAAAGAGTACAGTATAGCCAGATGTATCAAAAAGCAGTAGAGAATGCATCTCCTAATATTATTATGTCATCTATTGGACATAGTATTTACACTGGAAATAAAGCATTTTTAGATTTTACAGAGTTTGATACTTTAAAAGATTTTAAAAAACAATACAATTGTATTTGTGATTTATTTTTAGAACGAAAAGGTTACCTTCAAAAGTTAAAAGATAGTGAGGATTGGTTTGACTATATGGAAAATAGACCAGATGTTCAACATAAAGCAATTATGTTAAAAAATAATCAAGAGCATATTTTTTTAGTAAATGCAAATCGTATATATATAGACAATAAAAAAAGATGTATGGCAACACTTATAGATATTACAGAGATAGAAAATTTAAAAGATAGATATGAAATGGCTATAAATGGTACCAATGATGGACTTTGGGATTGGGATCTTGTATCTGGTGATTTATATTTTTCACCTCAGTGGAAACGACAATTAGGTTATAAAGATGATGAACTAAAAAATGAACTGAAAACATGGGAGGAACATGTTCATCCAGAGGATAAAGAGCATGCAGTCAAAGGCTTTACTGCTAATATGGAGGGTAAAACTAAAGTTTATGAAAATAAACATAGACTTAAACATAAAGATGGCTCATGGGTATGGATACTAGATCGTGGAAAAACTATTTTCAATGAAGATGGAAAAGCTATAAGAATGGTTGGGTTTCATACAGATATAACTAAAGAGTATGAGGCAAACCAAGAGATTATGAAACTACAATCTGCATTTGAGAGAAGTCCTATATCTATAATTATGACAGATATAGATGCAAATATAACTTATGTCAATCCAAACTGGTGTAAAATGACAGGTTACAGTAAAGATGAAGTTATGGGTACAAATCCACGATTATTACAATCTGGAAAGGTAAATAAAGGTGGATATAAAGCGATGTGGGGGAAAATATCAAGTGGAAATGCATGGTCAGGAGATGTTCAGAATAAAGCAAAAGACAGGTCGTTATATTGGGAAGAATCAACAATTTTACCATCTTTTGATGCTTTAGGAGAAGTAAATGGTTATATTGGATTTAAACTTGAAATTACACAAAAAAAGAAACTACAGCTAGAACAAAGAGAGATAAAAAAAGAACTTTATGAAAAAGAGGAGATGATGATAGCTCAATCTCGTCACGCAGCAATGGGTGAGATGATATCGATGATAGCTCACCAATGGAGGCAACCTTTAAGTGTTATATCAATGGGTGCAAATAATATTATGGCAGATGTTGAGCTTGATATGGTAGATAATGATGAACTAAAAGAGTTATCACAAGATATTATTGCACAAACAAATGAGTTATCTAGAACAATAGACGATTTTAAAGAGTTTTTCAAACCTAATAAAGTTTCAGAAGTTATACTAATATCATCTATATTTGATAATGCCTTTAATGTAGTTGGTAAATCTTTAGAAAATAATGATATAGATGTGATAAAACAATTTAATAGTACAAAACAAATCGATACATATAGTAGAGAGTTGATGCAAGTTTTTATAAATATACTTAAAAATGCAAAAGAGATACTTGTTGAAAATAATATTAAAAATAGAAAAATTATCATATCAATAGAGGATAAAAAAGATTTTGTACAAATAGAGATATCAGATAACGCAGGAGGAATACCACAATGGGTAATACCAAAAATATTTGACCCATATTTTAGTACAAAAAGTGAAAAAACAGGCACAGGTCTAGGACTATATATGTCCAAAACAATTGTAGAGAAACATCTTCATGGAACACTAGAAGCAACAAATAAAAATGATGGTGCTTGTTTCAAGATAGAGTTACCGTATATATTGAATAATAAAAATGATCCGAAAGATTAATTTAATAAATAAAAGATTGAGTTTCAATTTTTTATTAAAAGTAAAATATTCATATTTTTTAGTTATAATTACTTTATAAAATATAAAGGAGATCAAAATGTATGCAGTTGAATTTCAAGCACCAATAGAAAATGGTGTTGTTCATATACCAAAACAATACCAAGATTTACTTTCAAATACAAAAGCGACTTTTGTTGCCATGTACGATAGTGTAAACAACCACCATACTATCAACAATAAAACCCAAAAACAACTTGATGAATTTGATAGATTAGTTGCACAATCAGACAATAAAGTGATGGCAACAATGGAATTAGCTACAAATATAGATGATATGGTATTAGATGGAATACTTTGATACAAATATCTATATTTATGCTTTTTGTAATAATATAGATGATAAAAACCAAAAAGAAATATCTAAAAAACTAATTAGAGAAGCAGTTCAAAACAACACTATAATTGTATCAGAAATGATACTTTATGAATTTGCTTTTGCTTCAAAAAAATTAAAAGAAAATGATATTTTTATAGAACAGAATTTAGACTTTTTATCACAATTTGTAAAACTTACAAGTGCTAAAATAAATCAAAGAGTTGTAGAGATACTAAAGATAAGTAAACAATATACTAGTTCATTTGATCTCTTTCATTTAGCATTTTGCGAATACAATAATTGTAAATTAATTACATTTGATAAGGGATTTAAGAAGCTTCAAAATTTATCTAAAATAGAACTTATTATATTGAATAATAAAAATGAATAATATAAAAAATTAAGAGTAAACTAAAAACTATAAAGGTATCATAACAAATCATGAAACAAAATAAATATAACCTTATCATCGTATTAGTATTGGTAGTTTTTAGTGGTATATTGGTGTTTATTTCACACTCTATAACTCATGAAAAAGTTCGAGTGATGAAATATGAAAAATACAATAATCAAGTAAATAGTATTAAAAATCAATTAAAACATCTTATTGATAGTAAAAAAGACTCCACTATGACTATGGCATTATCTTTAGCAGAAGATGTTACACTTAAAAAAGCTCTCATGGAGAAAAATTCAGATTTATTAAAGCTACAAGAGTTTTCATTTAAACTAAAAAATCTAACAAAATTTAAAAATGTATGGTTTCAAGTTATAGACAAAAAAGGCTACAGCTTTTACAGAAGTTGGTCAACTAAAAAAGGTGACCATATTGCTAAAAATCGAATTGATATTGTAAATATGATAAAAGACCCAAAAGTTATATCCACAATTAGTACAGGTAAGTTTGATATGACATTTAAATCTATGGTTCCTATTTATCAAGGTGATAAATTTATAGGTATGTTTGAGATTATCACACATTTTAATTCTGTCTCAAGATCTTTAGAATCTAATGATATTGATTCTGTATTTTTTGTAGATAAAAAGTACACAAAACAGCTAACAAAACCTTTTACAAATCTTTTTGTTGATGGATATTATGTTGCTAATTTAAATGCAAAACAAAAATTATTAGATATTATGAAAAAATATGGTGTAAAAAACTATATAAATAATAAAACTAAATTTGAGATAGATAACAATATCAATAAACTGACCACAACATATAAAATACCAGATATTCACGGTAATAGTATGGGATATGTTGTACTTTTTCAATCATTAGATAAAATCGATATGGATGATGTAAAATATATCGAAAACAACTATATTGTGTATATAGTTTTTTCTTTATTGGTATTGTTTGCATTTGGCTATTATTTGTCAAATAGAAAATATACTAGTGATTTAAAAAATAGTTTAGATGAAGTAGAAAAACAAAAAGAGAAAGTGACTACTATTTTAGATGCCCAACCCACAATGATTATTGTAAGTGATGGAGGTAGTATTCAAGAGGTAAATAGTATATTTTTATCTTTTTTCAAAGAGTTTAAAACATTAGATGAATTTAAATCTCACCATAAATCTATTTGTGAATTTTTTGTAGATGTAGAAGATGATAATAGTTATCTAAGTAACAGTGAAGATTGGATTGAATTACTATTAAAAAATCCAAAAAATAGCTATAAAATAGCTATGAAAAAAGATGATATTTTATACCACTATATTATAAATGCAGAAAAATCAAAAAACAATATCATTGATGATAAGTTAACTATCGTAACTCTTATAGATATAACAAAAGAGAAAGAGAAAGACAAACTACTTTTTGAACAATCAAAAATGGCAAGTATGGGTGAGATGATAGGAAATATAGCACATCAATGGAGACAACCATTATCTGTAATATCTACAGCATCAACTGGTATGAAAATGCAAAAAGAGTTTGATGCCTTAAGCGATGAACAATTCTACAAAAATTGTGATATTATAAATGACAATGCTCAATATTTATCAAAAACAATTAGTGACTTTACAAACTTTATAAAAGGTGACTCTAAAGCTATAAGATTTGATCTAAAAAATGATACTGATGCATTTTTAAAACTAATAGATTCTAGTATTAAAACACATCATTTAAATGTGGTTTTAGACCTAACAGAAGATATAAATTTAAATGGTTACCCAAATGAACTGATACAATGTTTTATAAATATATTTAACAATGCAAAAGATATACTTGTAGAAAACAATAAAGAAAATAATAGATATATCTTTATATCTCAAAAGATTATAGATAATAATATTGTTATAAAATTTAAAGATAATGGCGGAGGGATACCCAAAGATGTTTTACCTCAAGTATTTGAACCATATTTTACAACTAAACATAAAGCCCAAGGGACTGGACTTGGACTTCATATGACATATAATTTAATTGTAGATGCTATGAATGGTACTATTGAAGCTACTAATGAAGAGTTTAAATATAATGATAAACAATATATAGGTGCATGCTTTACAATAAAACTTCCATATAAAAGTTAATAGTGAGAAAATAGATATGAGTACTTTATCAAAATTGATACAGCTTCAAATGGTGAAGAGGGATTAGAACTATATAAAAAAAATAGTTACGACTTAGTAATTACAGATATTCTTATGCCTAAAATGGATGGGATAGAGATGTCAAAAGAGATAAAAGAGATAAATCAGTATCAAAATATTTTAATCATCTCTGCATATTCAGATACTAAAGATTTTGTAACCTCTATAAAGTTAGGTATCGATGGATATATAATAAAACCAATAGATTATGAGCAACTAAATTTAACACTTTATAACGGACATTCCCAACACACAATCAGCAACAAGCCCATTGTTAAGGTATTTCTTTAAAAAATTAGTAGTTTTTTCGTGTGACTAGCGTATTTATAGGCTTTCATAGGAAATAGTATATCAAAGTATTTATAAAATATTAATAATAAAAAAATATATACGCACGGAATTTTACTTTTAAAAATATTGCTATATCTCCTTGTTTAAAGGGATTATCCGAGGTTTTTACTTTACTACATGTGGGAATGTCCGATATATCAAGCTAGAAAAACCACCTCTGAGGCATTAAAAGAGATAGAATCATTGCAAAATATACATTTTAAAAAAGAGATAGTTGATGCTGCTATAAAATCTTTGGATAACTTAGTACTTGATAAAAAAATATCTCAACTACCAAGTTCAAAAATAGAGAAAGAGAGATTTTCATATTTTTATAAAGATCAAATAACACAAAGCTACAATAGCACTTATTTGGATTTTTTATTGGTTAAAAATAGTTTTAATATTAAGTACAAATATATATTTTTAATATCTATACACAACTTAAACAATATAAATGAAAAGTTTGGATGGGAAGAGGGAAATAAGTACCTTCAAAATATATCTCTAAAACTCCAAAACATATATGATGATGACTTGATTTTTAGAATATATAGTGATGATTTTCTCATACTATCTACTAAAAAAATAGTAGATGATAGTGAAAGTTTAAAAAAATTTATTTGTAGAGATGGATTGGATTTTGAAACAAAAAAATATAATATTGAAGAGGATAGTATATTTTCTTTTCATGATTTAGAATTACTAAAATAAACAAGGTACAATGATGGATTTAGAAAACTTAAAAGAATTAAAACTAAAAGCAAAAGGTTTAACTATACTTTTTGTAGAGGATGCGAAACCTTTACAGCATCAAGTTAAAAAGTTTTTAGATAAATTTTTTTTAAATGTATATCAAGCTTATGATGGTGAAGATGGACTACGCCAATATAAACTATATGAACCAGATATAGTTATATCAGATTTAACTATGCCTAAAAAAGATGGAATCTCTATGATTAGAGAGATTAAACATTTTCATGAAAAAGCCAAAATTATTATTCTTTCTGCACATAATGATGAAGAGGTATTGATGAATATTATTAAGTTAAATGTAATTGAATTTTTAATGAAACCTTTAGATATAGATAAACTAATCGATATATTATTAATCAACCTTGGAAGTGAAAAACTAAATGAATATGAACAATGCCTACATGATCTAAATATTATTTTTCAACAAAAAAGCCATCTTAATTTTGTAAATTACTTTAAAGATTATACTTTAGAACAAGAGGGATATATCGTATCTGTAGATGATGGTGTATTTAAAGTGAAGATACCTCATACACAAATTTTGGCAATTGATTATGAACAAAATACAGTTATGGAACTCAAAGCAATAGATAAATTTATGAAATTAAAACTACTAGATATTGACAAAGAGAATGATTTAATATATTTAACACAACCAATTTATATAGACTATGTACTTAAAGATATAACCAATAAACACTATTTTTATGATAAAAATTTTGAAGTTGGAATACATAGCGAACATGAATTTATGAATCTTGATGTATTGGATATCTCATTTGATACTATAATTATGTTCAGCGAGGAGATAGATATTCCACTTGATATCACAAGCCATATTAATATAACTATCTCTCTTGATGGTAGTGAGATATATTCAAGAGGTAAAGTTATAAGTATAGAATCTTATAGTGGAGGTTTAAAAATAATATCTACTTTAGATATTGAACAAAAAGATAGATTAAACTTCAAGAATTATTTACATAAAATAGAAGATGAAATTATAAAAGATTTAACCAAACTATAAATAAGTTTTATCATACCACTTACAAAAGTGCCATAAAGCATAAAAATGTTGTTTTAGTTTATTGTTTTTAGCTTCATTGTATAGGTAAATCACATATTTTTCATTAAATAAGTTTGTTTTATTATTAACTTGTAAAATATCTGATAATAATTTATCCCCATACTCTTCAAATAACCACTCATTAAATGGAGAATTAAAACCTTTTTTTTGTCTATCTATAATCTCAGCAGGAATATATTTTGAAGCTATTTTTTTAAGTAGATATTTATTGCTATCTCCTACTTTTAGTTTACTTTCACAACTAAAAGCAGTATCAACTAATCTAAAATCTAAAAATGGATTTCTAACCTCCACAGAATTAGCCATACTCATCTTATCTACTTTACTCAATAGTGCTTCACCTAACCATATTTTAGTATCAATATAACTCATCCAATCAACTGGGTCTTTTTTTGGTGTTTCTGATTTAAAATTAGCAACTTTTCGTAAAAGCTTTTTTCTTTGTGATGATGTATATATCTCACCAAAACTATTGTATATATTCTCTTTTTTGACTACTCTTCTTAAATATTCAGCCTCTTTATTGCCTCCAAGAGAAGATATGATTTCATTTAAAAACTGATTTTGGTCACCACTTAAACTATCACTAAATTTATAATATTTTAAAAATTTAGTATAATTATCATAACCTAAAAAAAGCTCATCACTCCCCTCTCCACTTAAAACTGTTTTTATCCCTTGATTATTTATCTCTTTTGTTAAATGAAAAAGTGGAATAGCAGCTGGATCTGCATGTGGCTCTTCAAGATTTTCAAATACCTCATCTAAACTATTTATAAAATCTTTCTGTTCTATCTCTAAACTCAAGTGGTTACTATTTATTTTATTGGCTACTATTTTAGCAAAGGGAAGTTCACTATATTTTGTATGAGTTTTATACCCTACACTAAAAGTATTTATTTTGTGACTTGAGATTTGTGAATAAATTGTAGATATAAGAGAGCTATCTACCCCTCCACTTAAAAGAGTTCCAACCTCAACATCACTTTTTAATCTTTGCTCTACACTGTTATATAAAATATCTTCTATTTTTTTTAATGCTGTTGGTTCATCAGCAATAGTTTTGTATGTTTTTATCTTATAGTATTTTTTTATCTCCAACTTTCCATTTTCATATATAGCAAAACTTGCACTTGGAAGTTTAAAGATATCTGTATAAAAAGTATTTGGTGTAAGTGGTACAAAATATTGAAGATATTGAGATAGTGCTACTTTATTTAGTTTTGGTGTGTATCCTAGAAGTTTTATAATAGGTTTTATCATACTTGAAAATATAAACTTGCCATCTTTTGCATCACTTTTATGATAGTAGTAAAATGGTTTTTTACCATATCTATCTCTAGCACAGAAATATCGCTCTTTGCTTATATCATAGATACAAAAACTAAATGCTCCATTTAGAAGATTTAAAAACTCTACATCATACTTTTGATAAAGTCGTATTAAAACTTCTGTGTCACTTGAAGTTTTACACACTAAATTTTCAGATATTTTCAACTCATCATAATTATATATTTCACCATTAAAAACTATCAAAATATCATCAAATACCATAGGTTGATTTGCTTCATCTTTTAGGTCAATGATACTTAATCTTGTATGTCCAAAAAAACTGTTTTCTATCTGTTTTATATCACAAAAATCTGGACCACGATGATGCATCATATTTGTTACTAATTTAAAATCTTCTTTCGTACAAAAGTTATGATTTGTTCCAACAATTCCACACATTTTATTCTGCTAGTAACTCTTCAACCATAACTTCAATCTCATCAATAGCAACTGTAGCTTTATCGTATATAACTTTATCAAAAAGGTTATCATCTATTGCATTACTGTATTCTAAGTTATTTAAAATAGAATATTTTGCATCATCTATTAAGTATTGTACATTTATAACATTTCCACTCGTACCAATAATGATAACCATATCAACATCTTGTAGCTCTTCATACATATTTTGATACTTTGGTGCTTGTTCTCCAAAAAATACAATATTTGGTCGTAAATATCCACCACATAAAGGGCATTCATCTTCTTGATTTTCATATCCAATATTTTTAATATAACCACAATATTCATCTTCACATCTAACTTGAGGTAAGAATCCATGTAGATGTAATATATCAGTAACTCCTGCTTTTTCAAATAAATCATCTACATTTTGTGTTATTATTTTTATATTGTTTGGGTATTTTTTTTGAAGCTTAGCGATAGTTATATGTGCTTTATTTGGAACTTTATCTTTTATATCATCTCGTCTTTTGTTATAAAACTCAACTGTTTCATCTCTGTTTGTATCTAGACACCCTGCTGTACAAATATCTTCTATTTTATATTCTTCCCACAATCCACCAGTATCCCTAAAAGTTGATATACCAGACTCTGCACTTATCCCTGCACCTGTAAAAAACACTATTTTTTTATTACTCATATCAATATCTCCTTCGCAATATTCTTAACAGCATCTTTTTTTATTATTTCTATAAGTTGCTTACTCTTGGTTTCTATATCTTTATCTAAACACTCAAAAAAATAGTTTTCATCAAGTTCATTTTCATTTTGTAAAAAACACAATTCATTATCTACTAAATACTTTGCATTAAAAAACTGATGATTTGCTGCTGCATATGGATATGGTATAAAAAAAGTTGGTATTCCAAGTGCCACTAGCTCCCAAAGTGTACTTGCACCTGCACGACTAACTGCAAAATCAGCTTTATCCATTTTTTCTAGTAGCGTAGTTGAAAAATCAAAAACATCTACATCTATATTTAGTTTTTCATACTCTTTTTTTATACTACCAAAATCATTTTTACCAGTTTGATGAATAATACTTATACCATTTTGTTTTAATTTTGGAGCAACTTTTAGTGCAAAGTTATTAATAGCACTTGCCCCTTGAGAACCACCTAAAAATATAATAGTTTTTATCTCAGTTCTTACTCTTTGATGTTGAAAAAACTTACTATTTATAGGGTAGTCTTTCACTTTAGAATCATCCAAATATGAACTAAATATCTCTTTTGCAAATCTTGCTGTTAGTTTGTTTAATCTTCCCATAACTGAATTTTGCTCATGGATATAAAAATCAGTTTTTGTTAATATTGATGCAAAACTTGCTGATGCTGCACTAAACCCTCCAACACTTATAACTTTTGATATTTTATATTTTCTAATAATTGATATAGATTTTACTACCGCTTTAAGAATCATAAATAAAGATACAAATTTACCAAAAAAAGATTGATTAACAACCCCTTTTGTATCAAGAAAAAAAGTTTTGAAAAGTTTTGGTTCATTTTGAAACCACTGCTTATCTTGCCCTTTTGTAGAACCTATAAATATAACTTGAAATCCACGAGAATGAAACTCATCTATAAATGAACGAGCAACACTTAAGTGACCACCTGTACCACCACCTGTTATAACTATAGTTTTTGACATAAACTTTCCTATTGTATTTATCTTCAAAGTATATCAGATATCTTAAAAAAATATACTAAAATCATTCTTGACATTTGAAAATATATTTGTTATAATTTATTTGTAGTTCAAGTGAAACTCCGTTTAAGAAGTGATTATCTCAAACATTAGGAAGCACTATAAAAAAGGTGAGGTTTTTATAACCTTGCCTTTTTTTATATAAATCAAATTGCTTAGGCAATGTGTGATGGGTGGTATCTGAAAGTAGGCTTTGGGGAGTGCTACTACAAGGAGTATCACTTGAACACAAAGTTAGCAATTTTATTGTTACTGGTATGTTTTGTACTTGCTACAAAATTATACTAGGGATTTAAAGAGGAATTAATCACTCCTCTTTTTTCTTATTTTAAATAATCCTAATACAAAATCAAATCATAAATAGAAATAGAGTATAATCGCAATAATTTAAAGAGTAAGGTTAAATATAATGAAATATGATGTTATAGTTGTTGGTGGTGGTCATGCTGGGATAGAAGCTTGTTTGGCATCAGCACGAATGGGAAAACAAACTTTACTTATAACTATGCTTGTTGAACAAATTGGAGCTGCTAGTTGTAACCCTGCTATTGGTGGACTTGCAAAAGGTCATTTAGTACGAGAGATAGATGCACTTGGTGGTCAAATGGGACTATGTACAGACGCAACAGGAATACAATTTAGAATTTTAAATGCTAGTAAAGGTGCAGCTGTTCAAGGAAGTCGTGCTCAAATTGATATGGATCAGTATAGAATATATATGAGAAATATATGTATGAATACGCCAAATTTAGATGTATATCAAGATGAAGTATCAGATTTAATTATTGAAAATAATATTTGTTGTGGAGTAAATACAAAACTTGGTGAAAGTTTTGAAGCAAAAAAAGTGATACTAACAACTGGAACTTTTATGAAAGGTCTAATCCACATAGGAGACAACCAATATCCTGCTGGAAGAGCTTGGGAAGCCCCATCTACTACATTATCAACTCAACTAAAAGAGTTAGATTTAAATGTTGGACGATTAAAAACAGGAACACCAGCTCGTATAAATGTAAATTCTATAGATTTTTCTGTTATGGAGGCACATGGTGGGGATGAAAAACCATATCCTTTTAGTTTTAGAACAGATAAAAAAGAGTTTAATCCAACTCAACTTCCATGTTATATAACTTACACAAATATCGATACCCACGATATTATAAAAACAAATTTTGATAGAGCTCCTCTTTTTACAGGGCAAATAGAGGGGACGGGACCCAGATATTGTCCAAGTATTGAAGATAAAGTAAGTAGATTTGCCGAGCGTGATAGACATCAACTATTTTTAGAACCACAAACTAAAAATGCAGATGAATATTATATCAATGGACTATCTTCTTCACTACCAATTGATGTACAAAAAGAGAAAATAAGATCTATAAAAGGTCTTGAAAATGCAAAAATTGTGCGATATGCCTATGCCATAGAGTATGATTATGTTGATCCTACTGAACTTTTACACACACTTGAAACAAAAAAAGTAAAAAACCTATATCTTGCAGGGCAAATAAATGCAACTACAGGATATGAAGAAGCTGCAGCACAAGGTCTGATGGCTGGAATTAATGCTGTATTATCAATAGATAACAAAGAGCCATTTATATTAAGAAGAGATGAGAGTTATATCGCTGTTTTAATAGATGACTTAGTTACTAAAGGGACAAATGAACCATACAGAATGTTTACAAGTCGAGCTGAGTATAGACTTCTTTTAAGGGAAGAGAGTGCAGATATGCGTCTTATGCAATATGGTTACCAATTTGGTTTAATAGATGATAAAACTCATGACATTATGAAGCATAAAAAACAAACTATAAAAGATGCAATTGAATTTATGGAAAATATTTGGTTCACTTCAAGAAAAGAAAACCTTGCACTTCTTAAAGAGCTAGGGGAAGATAAAATATCTGATAAAATACTACTTGTAGATTTAGTTGGAAGAAATACAATAACAAAAGATAAGTTTGATAGATTTGTACCTAGCCTTGCCCATCTTGAAGATTATCTAAAAGAGCAAGTTATCATTGAAGCAAAATATTATAGATATGTTGATAAACAAAAAAAACAGATAGACAAAATGAAAAAAATGTTAAATCTAAAAATTCCAGCTGATTTTATCTATGATGATCTACCAGGACTTTCAACAGAAGTTATCGAAAAACTTAAAAAATTTTCACCACCAACACTATTTAATGCTTCTGAAATAAGTGGTGTTACGCCATCTGCTGTGGATATTATCCATCTTCATATAGATATGAAAATTAAAAAGAAGTAGATTTAAACCTACTTCTTACTTAATAATTGTAGCTATTAATTTGTCTCCACTAAGTTCCGTTACTTTTACTGTATAAATTTTACCAAATTTAATCTGTTCATTGATTTCATTGTCATTTATATAAATTTCACCATCAATATCTGGAGCCCAAGATAGTTTTCTTGCACTTAAAAGATATTCATGCTCACTACTTTCTCCGTCAACTACAACTTTAAACTCTTGACCAATCTCTGCTTCAAGTTTCTCTTGAGTAGTTTGTGAAATAATATCACCTAATATGGAAGCTCTTTCATCTATCGTTTCTTGAGGTACTTTCTGATCTAATTCATAAGCTTTCGTACCATCTTCATCACTATAACTAAATACATTTACTCTATCAAATTTATAATCTTCTACATATCTACAAAGCTCTTCAAAATCTTCTTGCGTTTCCCCTGGATGTCCAACTATAAAAGTTGATCTTACAAAATTAGAAGGCATTTTTTTCATATGATCCATAAGTTCTCTTAACTGCTCTTCCCCCTTTCCTCTTTTCATAATTTTTAATACATTTGATGAGATATGTTGAAGTGGCATATCATAATAGGTATGAAATAGTTTAGATGAAGATATTTTTTCTATAAGATTTAAAGTTGTAGTTGATGGATAAAGATATAGTATTCTAGCACTTTTTACACCATCTATTTTTTCAACTCTATTTATAAGTTGTTCTAGACCGTCATTCATATTAAAATCTCTTAAATATGAACTACTATCTTGAGATACAAAAGAGAAATCAAAATAACCTTTTTTTACTAAACTTTTAACTTCTACCTCAATAGAACCCAATGGTCGGCTATTTAACTTGCCTTTAAAAGATGGTATTGCACAAAATGAACATAGCTGGTTACACCCTTCACTTAGTTTTATATATGCATGATAAGATGAGCCAGTAACCACTCTCTCGTTTTCCTCATCTGCTAAAAATACTTTTTGTGAAAACAGACTTCTTTTTTCATCTACAAGTTTATCGATAACATCATAGTCACCTACCCCTGTAAAGATATCAACTTCATTTTGAAGTCCCTCTTTTAGCTCATCTTTATATCGTTCACTTAGACATCCTGCCATCACAAGAACTGATTCCTCTTTTCTTGTGCTATCAAGGTCAAAAATTGTATTTAAACTCTCCTGTTTTGCACTTTGGATAAATCCACAAGTGTTTACAATGATTAAATCAGCAACGGTACTATCATCAGTTATCTCATAATCTTTTAATTTTCCAAGCATAACTTCACTATCGATTAAGTTTTTTGTACAACCAAGACTTACTAGATGTAATTTTTTCATAGACATATTTTTGAACCTTTATATTCATATTTATTATAGTTAAATAAGCATATATTATATGTAAATTTTACTTCAACAAATATTTATAGCAAAAAAGATATAATCGCAATATTATAAACATGAAGGAAATATAAAAATGGATATTTTAGTAGCAAGAGAAGAGCTTAAATCAAAGCCAAAAAAAGTTAAATTAGAAAAATTAATAGAGAGTTTAACTAAAGAGGAAGAGGATATATTTTACTTCGATAGAGAAAATTCACATAAAGATATGATGAGTATCGTAGATAAATTTGAAGAGGCTGGATATACAGTACACTTTAGAGAAGTAAAATACGGTTTATCTGATGAAGAGTATCTTTACGAAATACACGCATTATAAAATAGAAAAAAAGTAAAAGAGTTAAAATTGTCGAAAAAACTTTTTATTGAAACACTTGGTTGTGCTATGAATGTTCGAGATACAGAGCATATCATTGCAGAGCTAGGTAAATATGAAAACTATGAAACTACAGAAGATTTAAATGATGCTGACTTAATCATCATCAACACTTGTTCAGTTAGAGAAAAGCCTGTAGCAAAACTATTTTCAGAACTAGGAAACTTCAATAAAAAGAAAAAAAACACTGCAAAAATAGGTGTTACAGGTTGTACAGCAAGTCATCTAGGGGCTGATATCATTAAAAGAGCTCCATATGTTGATTTTGTTGTAGGTGCTAGAAATGTATCTAAAATATCATATGCTGTACAAAACAAAGGTACAGTTGCAATAGATATAAACAACGATGAAACAACATATGAATTTGCAGATTATCGTAACTCTATGTATAGATGTAGCATAAATATATCTTTGGGTTGTGATAAAAAATGTACTTTTTGTATAGTTCCTGCAACAAGAGGGGAAGAGATAAGTATCCCATCTGAAATTATCATATCTGAGATAAAAAAAGCTGTTTGCTCTGGTGCAGTTGAAGTTTTTCTTTTGGGGCAAAATGTAAACAACTACGGTACTAATTTTTCTGATAAAAGAGATAAAACTAGCTTTACTAAACTACTACAAGATATTAGTAAAATAGATGAGATTAAAAGGATTAGATTTACATCGCCACATCCATTGCATATGGATGATGATTTTATAGAAGAGTTTGCCTCAAACCCTAAAATATGTAAACAAATTCATGTACCTTTACAAGCAGGTAGTACAAAAGTTCTTAAAGATATGAAAAGAGGATACACAAAAGAGTGGTTCTTAAATAGATGCGATAAGATTAAAACTTTAGTTCCAAATGTTAGAATTAGTACTGATATAATTGTTGGTTTTCCAGGGGAAACCAATGAGGAGTTCAATGATACAATTGATGTGATTGAAAAAGTTAAATTTGAAGCAATATTTAACTTTAAATATTCACCAAGACCGTTAACAGTTGCCGAAAATCTACCAAATCAGATTGAAGATGAAGTTTCATCTAAAAGACTACAAGAGGTAATAGCCCTACATAAATCACATCAAGATGAGCATATGGCTAAATATGTTGGAACTACAATAGAAGTACTTTTTGAAGATCTTAAACCAAATGGAGAAATATTTGGATTTAGTGATAACTACTTACAAGTTTTTGTAGAAGGTAGTGAAGAGTTACTTGGTCAAATTGTAGAGGTTGAGATAATAAAAGCAAATAGAACATCATTAAAAGGTAAAATTATCTAATTAATTTAGGTATTTATAAGATGAAAAAGAAAATTTTTAAATATATTCAGATTCATATTGTACCTTACTTAATGCAACTATTTGTTAGATTTATATATCTAACAAACAAAAAAAACTACCATTACCCATCAAATATATGTGAAAATGAAAATATAATTGTAGCTATGTGGCATGGTGACCTTTTGATGCAACCATTAAACTACAGACATTTTAGAAACAATGGAACGATAAAAGTGATTGTTAGTGAGCATAGAGATGGTGAAACTATACGAAAAATAGTTGACTATCTTGGTGTTGGAGCATTAAGTGGGTCATCTACAAGAGGTGGAGCAAGAGTTTTAATGGGTGCTATTAAGGCACTTAAGAGTGGAATTGATGTTGCTATTACCCCTGATGGTCCAAGAGGTCCAATATATGGTGTAGCTGATGGCATAGTTGCTATATCTGCTAAAACAAAAACAAAGATTTTACCATTTAGTTCAATACCAAAATCATACTGGAAAATGAGATCTTGGGATAAATTTATCATCCCCAAACCATTTGGAACTATCGATTTTTATATAGGTGAACCTTTTGATGTTGATGGCTTAGAACTTGAAGATGCAAAAAAACTTATATATGATAAACTTATGGAAAATCAACTAAGTAAATAGATTATGCAAGATCAATTTTTTAAGTATTTAGAACAATTTTGTGAATATCTACTAGATATAAAAAACTATTCTCCACTTACAATAAAAACATATAAAACACCAATATCACAAGCTATAAAATCAAGTGAAATATATGAAGAGAGTGGTCAAATTTATTTTAATATTACAAAATATAGAATAGATATTTCAACACAAAATCCAAAAACTATAAATAAAAAAATATCTGCTATAAAAAGTTTTATTAACTTTTTAATAGACAAAGAATTAAATATAAAACTAAACGGTGCAAATAGTATTAAAACAGTACAAACACTACCAAAACCAATTCAAACTAATAATATTTTCCAAAGTTTAGAAGATGCAACTTTACAAGAGAAACTTATAGTTTTATTTATATACTCATTTGGTATTCGTATCTCAGAATTGGCATCTTTAAAACTTAGTGATATCAATACAAACTCAATAACTGTTACAGGAAAAGGTGATAAACAAAGAGAGATACCATCAAACAATGTTATAAATAAATTACTAGAGGAGTATCTTAAACTTTTTACTCCAAAAATATACCTAATGGAAAAAAATAATATTGCACTATCAAAGCGACAATTACAATATATATTAGAAAAAGTTTTCAAACGAAATGGTATCAAGGCAACACCGCATCAATTAAGACACTCTTTTGCTACAGATTTATTAAATGATGGTGCTAGAATCAACGATATAAGTGAGCTATTGGGGCATAGTAGTTTAAAAGCAACTGGAATTTATACTAAATTAACCACAAATACAAAATTAAAACAGTATAATATGTCTCATCCGTTAAATAAATAAGTATAGTAGGTAAAAGTGTTTAGTAAAAATAAAAAACAATATGTAAATGTTTTAAAGCAAAACAAACAATTAAAATTAAATTATACAACTTTACAAGATACAAAAATACTTAAGAATGAGCAATCTTCTTTCCTTATAACTGATGATAATATGCCTGACGATGCATTATTTAAACTAGATACATTACAAAAAACTATCCCTCATACATATTTAGTATCTTTATTTGAAGGCTCTAGCCAAAAAATTATTCAAACATCCAATATTGATGTTATAGGGTATGAATCTATAAAATTAGATAAAAATCTAAGCATAGTGATACCAAAAAATGAAATAATATCTGCATGTAGGTATTTTACTGCTAGTGGTATAGATTATATATTGTCACCTTTTAGTATTTTAAATGAATATATACAAGATAAAGGGAATAAAAACTCATTAAATGTTTTAGTTTACAATGATGTAGTTTATATAATAATTTTAGATAATTTAAAGCAAGTTGTACATAGTGTTGTTAAAAATCTAACTCCATTTGATGAGATTCAAGATGATAGTTTTACACAAGATGATATTGTTGGACAAAAGCTATATGAAGAGGTTCATTTTCTTGAGATACAACAATTTTTAAATGAAGTGACACAAAACTATTATAAAGAAAATAAAAATATTGATTTTTTAGAAACTGTTGACTTTTTATATACATTAAAACCATTAAATGATGATCAAATGAAATCTTTATATGAAACTATTATGGTCAAAATAAATTATAAACCTATAAATATAGACACATATATAAATAGCTTAACGGCAAAAGAGACTTCACAGAACTATAACTTTACAGATGTTAGAGTAAAAAAAGAGAGTGGAAATATGTTTATATGGCTATTGTTTGCAATTATAAGTATGAGTATAGCAGCGGCTGTTTTATACTATAAAATGATTAATGATAAAGATATAAAACAAAAAGAGAATATAACTATTGAACAAAAAGTTAAACAGGTTGCAAAAAAAATAGAGCAAAAACCAATAATAAAAGATACAACTATAGATATGCCTAATCATATAGTAGAAAATAATAATATGTCACAAAATATCCGTATGTTACTAGATATAGTACCATATGATGCTGTTTTAAAAGATTTAAAAATCAATAAAAACAGTTCAACTTATGTTGTAAACTTTATTGCACAAGATTCATCTCTAGAAGATATGCAATCTAAACTTTTAAATATATATAAAAAATCTGAAATATTATTAGAACATAAAAACAAAGCTATCTTAAATACAATTATAGAAAACAATACATTAGCTGTAAATAATAAAAACACGCAACTTTATAAATACAAAAAAGATGCTTTTTTATCAACATCAAAAGCAACCCAATATATAAAGAACAATTTACCAAGAAACTCAACTATTAAGTATATATCAAAAGATACAAAAGAGTATTTAACTTATAATTTCACTATAACATCACTTGTAAAAAGCCCTAAAGAGTTTTTTGATTTTATAGAAAATTTAAATAAACAAAATTTATCTGCAACTATTAGCTATCCAATTTTATTTTCTAAACTAAATAATGCACTTGAAATAAAGTACAATATAAAAATGCATCAACAAAATAAAAAAAGTGTAAAACCTAAAAAATAAACTTTTCTAATGTAGATATATAACCTCTTACATTTTTTGGTACTTTAGCTACTCTACACTTTTCTTTAAATTTTTTATCCATAATTTTATCTAGGTATGGTGCTATAAATATTTTCTCTTCTAAAATACTTACTGCAATTTTATGGGAAACTACCAACTCTTTTTTATCAATAATCTCATCTCTTGTCGCTGTCGATATTATAATACCTCGTTTTTTTAAATCTTTGTCAATAATTCTTATTGCAATATTTAAATCTCCATTAAATTTATATATATTTAGTTTTTCATATGATTTTAATTTTACATCTCCAAATAAAGATTCATAATCATTTTTTAAGTATCCAAAGCTATTTGAGATGCCAACTTCATACTTTTTGAGTAATTCATCACTAAAATTATGCCGAAAATAGTTTCGCTTATACTTTTGATCAGTGTTTGTTTCATCTATAAAATACTTAATATTATTGGTTACAAGATATTTTATTAGTGATTCTTTGGAATATTCTAAAAGTGGTTTTAATACTTTATATCCATTTTTATAATTTATCTTTTCCATCCCCAAAAGCTCACTAAGCCCTGCACCTTTTGTAAGTTGCATTAAAAACCACTCTAATTTATCATTTAATTGGTGTGCTGTTATTAAGGTCTCATAATTATTCCCACTTTCTGTAATAATTTCATCAAAAAAATTATGTCTAAAATCTCTTGCATTTTTTTCACTAAATTTTGCCTCTTTTGGATATGCAGAGATAAAACATTTTTTATCATACTTATGAGCTAATTGTGTTGCATATATCACTTCATCTTTTGATTGTACTCTTTGATTGTAATCAACTATTGCTATATCAAATGGTATATTATTTTCAACCATTAAAAAAAATAGTGCAGTTGAATCAACTCCAGCACTAAATGCAAGTAAATTGTTAGTAGTATCTATATTTATATTTATGCTATCCATAAGTAGATTATATTAAGAATATAGTTATATAATACTTAGTAGTAAAATAAATAGTATATTATTACATAAGTTTATGCTTGTTATAAGCTATAATAATATATAATGGTTTAATTAATCAATAAAAGGAATTTAATATGAGTGAACAAGTTAAAACAACTTCTTACCGAATTAAAAGATATTGGGCTTATGTAGCTGCTACTGTTGTAGCAATAGCAACACCATTTATACAAATTGGTGGCAATCAAATCTTCTTATTATCTTTTGATAAAAAACAATTACACTTGATGGGTGTAGCTTTTGATATGCAAGAACTTTATATGATGCCATTTTTACTAATGTTTATGTTTCTAGGTATCTTTGCAGTAACTTCAATTGGAGGTCGAGCATGGTGTGGATGGGCTTGTCCACAAACTGTATTTAGAGTTATATATAGAGATTTAATTGAATCTAAATTATTAGGTATGAGAAGGATTAAAAACAAACAAAAGAATCCTGACTATTCTGATCCAAAAAATGCAACAAAAAGAATAATAGCTATTCTTATTTGGTTTGGATTGTCACTTTTAGCTGCTGCTGATTTCTTGTGGTATTTTATACCTCCTGCTGACTTTTTTGCATATATGGCAAACCCTATGGAACATACATATGTACTTGGATTTTTATTTGGAATTGCTGCATTTTTAGTATATGATGTTATATTTCTTAAAGAAGATTTTTGTATATATATTTGTCCATATTCAAGGGTTCAATCAGTTCTTTATGACGATGATACTATCCAAGCTATTTATAGTGAAAAAAGAGGTGGTAAAATATACAATGAAAATCATGAAAAAATAGTTTTTAAAGCAAAAGATGTACCAGAAGATATGGATTGTACAGCTTGTCAAAGTTGTGTAACTGTTTGTCCTACACATATTGATATTAGAAAAGGTGCTCAACTAGAGTGTATCAACTGTTTGGAGTGTGTTGATGCTTGTACAACAGTTATGGGAAAACTTGGTAAAGAGAGTTTAGTTCAATGGTCAAGTACAAATGAAGTTGAAAATGATACAAAAACAAAGCTAATAAGAGGTAAAACTATTATGTATGCTGCTGCTTTAACTATTATTGTTGGGATGTTATTTGTTATGGGTGGCACAAAAGAGTATATGTTGTTAAATGTAAATAAAACAACACAATTATATAAAATAAAAGATAATAATGAGGTAGTAAATAACTTTTTACTATTATTTCAAAATACTCAAAAAGATAGATATACTTACAATATAGAAATCATAGGTGAATATGCAGATAAGATTCAAATCAAAAAGTTTACACCTTTTAAATTAAGTAAAGGTAAAATGGCAAAAAAAGTTATTCAACTTTCAACAAAAGAGAGATTAAGTGATGATATAACTAAAGATACTCCAATTACAGTAACTTTAAAAGCTTATGCAATTGAAAATCCAGCAGAGATAGTTGTTTTAAGAAAAGCTGTATTTATATATCCAAGAGCTGATAAATTAAAACCATAATAACTTAAGCAAATCAATTAAAACCTAAGCCTTAAAAAGCTTAGGTTTTTTTATGCTATAATTCAAACAATTAAACAAACAAAGGAATTAAAAATGCCATTATTAGATAGTTTTAGAGTAGATCATACAAAGATGGATGCACCAGCAGTAAGAGTTGCAAAACAGATGAAAAGTAAAAAAGGTGATATTATCACTGTTTTTGATTTAAGATTTTATAAGCCAAATATTGGGAAAATGGATGGAAAAGGTATCCATACATTAGAGCATCTTTTTGCAGGATTTATTAGAAATCATTTAAATAGTAAAAGTGTTGAGATAATTGACTGTTCACCAATGGGATGTAGAACTGGATTTTATATGTCAGTTTTAGGTTCTCCTAAAGAGAAAGCAGTTGCAAAAGCGATGATAAAATCTATGAAAGATGTACTTAAAGTAAAAAGTGAAGATGATATTCCAGAATTAAATGTATACCAATGTGGTACATATAAAATGCACTCACTTAAAAATGCTAAAAAGATAGCAAAAGATATTATTAAAAATGGTGTTGGAGTTATGGATAATAAAAAACTTTTTTTAAGTGAAAAGAAGATGAAAAAACTAGGAATATAAGTATTGTATAAAGAGTTAGAAGAATTTTTATGTTTATTTAATGTTGTACCAAGAGTATCTATTTTAAATTTAAATAATTGTTGTGATGATATAACAAAAATATTAAACAATCTTGTTAGTCCATTTGATGGCACTGTAACAACGCTAGATACAGATGTTTTAAAAGAGTTAAAAGTTAAAATAAAACGCTCCACTTATGATTATGGTGTTATCTCCAATTTTGTATTGAATTCGGCAGATAAAGAGATGTTATTTCAGATTATCAATAAAGGTATTAGAGACTCTGGACATATAATCATTTTAGAAGAGAAAGATAAAAATTTAGATGAGATATATCATCTACTTGAAGAGTATGACTATGGAGCGATAAGTTCTATAGATATATTTGAAGATTATAGTTTGATTATGGGGAAAAAACTTCATATGTGGGGTATGGATTAAAAGATATTCTACATATTGATATTTTGTAAAAGATTGCAAAATGTTATCTTTTACAAATAAATAATATTTTTTATGTATTATTTGTTTATGAAAACAATAAATCAACTAAACCACCACGATAAACCAAGAGAAAAGCTACTTAAAAAAGGTGCATCTGCCTTAAAAGACTATGAACTAGTAGCGATACTTCTAGGTACTGGTATAAAAGGTAAAGATGTAATAAAATTATCCAAAGAGATAGTTAAACTCTTTGAAGATGACTTTACCTCTTTAACACTAGATAAACTACTTCAAGTACATGGACTAGGAACCGCAAAAGCATCTCAATTAATCTCAGCACTTGAACTATCCAAACGACACCTAATAAAACAAAATAAAAAAATATCAAATGCAAAAGATGTATTTGAAGAGTTAAAAGAATATCGCAACAAACAACAAGAATATTTTCTATGTATCTATTTAGATGGAGCAAATCATATTTGCCAAACAAGAGTGATAACTATAGGCACTTTAAATCAAAGCTTAGTACATCCAAGAGAAGTTTTCGCACCTGCTGTAGAAAATCGATGTGCTAGTATCATAGTAGCTCACAATCACCCTAGTGGAGTGTTAAAACCTAGTCGAGAAGATATCCTTGTAACTCAAAGATTAAAGGAGAGTGGGAAGTTGTTGGGTATTGAACTTTTGGATCATGTTATATTTGGTAGGGAGGGGTATTTTAGTTTGAAAGATGAGGAGTTACTGTAATTATACTTCTTAAAATTTATTATTCAAGTGAGATTAGATATAATCATAAAATAAACTTTAAACGGAGCAATAAATGTATATAAATAGTTTGAAAATAGATAACTATCAAGTTTTAGAAGATTTAGAAATAAAATTTCAAATACCTAAAAATGGAAAAAATATTGTAAATATTATTGCTGGTGTTAATGGTAGTGGTAAAACGACATTGCTAAAATGGGTTCTTGGTAGAATATTTGAACACTATAAAGATTATAATGGTACATTATCAATAGATGATAAAATTATTTTTAATGATACTAATAGAGGAAACGAAGTATTTAATTATCATCATAAAGCAACAAATGACAATCAATATAAAAATGGTATTCATTCTTCTCCAAGAGTTATATATATTCCATCAAATATGACATTTAATTATCAAGCTCAAAATAAACTTGATACACAATATAGTTTCCAAAATATAATTGATGCTAATAGTATTTTAGGAAATGCAGAATTTTTTATAAAAGACTATATTATTAAAGAAGAAAGACTTAGCAATAAAAGTAATCCAATTGAGCGAACAAAGGATGCGATAGATAAGTTTAATGAGATTTTTAAAAATAGTGATTTGATAACTAAATTAGTAAACTTAGATGTTCATAATCAAAACAGACCTATTTTTAATACAATAAATGGGGAAGATGTAACAATAGATAAATTAAGTAGTGGTGAACAGCAACTTTATGCAAGGGTAGTTTCTCTTATGATTTTAAATCCTCACAATTCTGTAATTTTAATTGATGAGCCTGAAATTGCACTGCATCCAAAATGGCAAATTGATATTATGAAAATATATAAAAGTATTGGTAAAAATAATCAATTTATTGTTACAACTCATTCACCTTTTATAATTGCTCAAACTCCTTATCAAAACTTAATATTTTTAATAAAAGAAAATGAAAAAATTGTTGCTAAACAATTTAATGAAGCACCTTTAGATGTTGATATTAATACTATAGTAAAAACTGTAATGGGTGCTGAGTATATACCTTTAAATATACAAGAACTTCATAATAATTATAGAGTATTTTTAGATAATGACCAATTGGAATCTGAAGAAGCAGAAAAAATAAAGAATGAAATATTAAAATATGAAAGTCCAAATAGTTCATTTTTTCAACAAATTAACTTTGATAAAGCTCTGAAATAGTGAAATATATACAAAAGACTAGCACTCCGCAATTTTTTATAGACGATACAAAAGATTTGGATATTTGGAATGATTATTATTCAAATAAAAAAAGAAATTTAAAACAATATATTTTAGATAATGAGCAAAATTATCTTTGTGGATATTGTGAATCTAAAGTTATTCTAGATAATTCTCATTTAGAGCATATTAAACCAAAAAGTTTAGATGAAGAAAACCTAACTTTTAACTATAACAACATAATTGTATCATGTGAAGGTAAATGTTATACTACTGATAATACTCCTGAAAGTTGTGGACATAAAAAATTGGATGAATTTGATGAAGAATTATTTTTAAATCCAACAACTCAAAATGATATTAGAGCATATTTTACATATGAAAGTAATGGAACAATAAATCCAAGTGGACTTAACGACAATAAATCATCATATACAATCAACTTATTAAAGCTAAATACTTTTAATAATAATCTCCAAGAAGCAAGAAAAATTTCATTAAGAGAATTTAGAATCTTTGTTTCTCAAAAAGTACACGACACAAATATGGATGTAAAAGAGGTGGTTAAAAGAATTTTAAATAACGAAAATATAGCTTTTATATCTTTTTTAAGATTTCAGTATAAACACATATTAAACTAAAGGTAAAAAATGCCATATATAGACTGGATGGGGAAAGAGACTTAATTAAATAAACATTACAATATGACATATTTTTTTAATAAAACAAAATTTTAGTGCTATGATATGTAAAAATATCAAGGGATTACAATGGAAAAGATAACAATATGATAAGAGATTAAAATGAAAAGTCAAATAAACAATAATGATTAAAACAAACGACGGTTCATATACCTTATATAGCCAACAGTTTGAACAACACTACCATAGTGTAAAAGAGGGTGCTTTAAATGAGGCACTTTCAAAGCATATTATCCCTGCTTTAGATTATCATAAAGAGAAAAAAGAGTTAAATATATTAGATATATGTTTTGGTTTAGGATATAACACTTTAGCTACACTGTATTATATAGAGCAGAATAATTTAAATATAAAAGTAAATATCTATTCTCCAGAATTTGATGGTGAGCTTTTAGAGTCATTGAAAGATTTTGATTATCCTGATGAGTTTAAAGAATTTGACACTATTATTAAAGAGTTGTCATCAAATCTATATTTTGAAAGCAAAAATATAAAAATAGAGATATTTAAAGGCGATGCTAGAAAATACATAGATAAGTTAAAAGATATTCATATAGTTTATCAAGATGCTTTTAGTAGTGATGTAAACAGATCACTTTGGACGCAGGAGTATTTTGGACAAATAAAGTCTATATTAAATAAAAATGCTATAATAACAACTTATTCAATAGCTACACCAATAAGGCTTTCTATTTATAATAATGATTTAAAGATTTATGAGTACAAACCAGATAATTCGTGTAACTCCGCAGGTACGAGGACAAATAGAATTACAATAGCGTTAAACAAAAAAGAGATACATAAAGATATAAACTATAAATATATTGATATGGAACTAAAACAACAGCGAAATACTAAGGCAATGCCTTTAAAAGATAAGGAATAAAAATATGTTTGAACAAGAAGAAACAATAAAAATATTTAAAATAACATTCAAAGAGGTTTTAAGAAGATTATCTTCAGTAGAAAACTGTCCTAAAGAAAAGTTTGAACAAAAAGTGATAGAACAATTTGATGATTATAACTATGAAGGTGAAGAGGAACTTCAAGGTATAGAAAATTGGTGTGATATCTCTAATGACGGAGAGTATAAACTAAATGTTGGTATTGATCATGAAGATGCTTACGAATTTACATTATATGTAAGAGTAAAAGATAAAAAAGCAACTATATTTAATGTACTTTAGTATCATCTATTTCAAGATAATTAAGTTTTAATAAAATCTTAGTTATCTCTTTAAAAACTGGTACTGCTGAGTGTGATGCATAATAATAATACCAATATTTACCACGATTTACAGGGTCATTTACAGTTACACCAATAGTATATTTTTTATTTTTGTCATTTACAAATCCAAAAAAACTACTCATATATTTTCTTTGATATTTACCCTTTTCAACAACATTTGCTGTTCCAGTTTTTCCACCTATCTCTAGACCATCTATTTTTGTTTTTTTTCCTGTTCCAACTTGAACAGTTTTTATTAACATCTTTTTCATTTTATTTGCTGTTTGTTTACTGATAACATCAACAAAAGGGACATTTTTATTTTGTTCTACAATATATGGAGTTACCATTTTTCCATCATTATTAAATACACTATATGCTTTTAAAACTTGCATAAAGGTAGCAGTTATACCTTGTCCATAAGAATCAGTAGTTTTATAGATATTGTCCTCGTTTTTATCTTCACCTGCTTTATAGTGATAAAGTTTATGTATTTGCCCTCTTGCTTCATGTGGAAGATCTATACCTGTTTTTTTTGATAAGCCAAATAGTTTATATCCATCATAAAACTCTTGAGCACTTAATCTATTTGCAATTACTAGTGTTCCAATATTACTAGAGTATATAACAATATCTTCTAGTGTTAAATAATGTTTTTTAAACTGATGATCATCATTTATAGTATGTCTTTTTATTTTATATTTACCCTTTGGATATTCACCTTTTTTATTTTTTTTACCCTCATTGTATGCAAAAAATAATTCATTTGGTTTTATTAAATTTTTATCCATTGCCAATGAGATCGATAATGGTTTTATTACTGAACCAGGTTCAAAGTTATATTCAATCGCATTTATACTTAAATTTTCTATCTCGTTTTGTTTTATATCTACAGGGTTAAATCTATTTGAACTAGCAAGAGAGAGTATTTTTCCTGTATCACTTTCCATAATTGATACAATAATCTCTTTTGCCTCAAATTTTTCTTTATATCTATCTAGCATCAATTCAATATTTCGTTGCAATTTTAAAGGTATTGACAACCTAATATCTTCACCATCTCTTCTTTTAATGATTTTTGAGTCTTTGTTAAATATTATGTAAGATAAAATATCTTTTTCACCTTTTAAAACACCATCTTGAAGATTATTTAGTTTACTGTTAAAATATTTTTCTAATCCATTTATCCCATTTACTCTTTGTTTACCACTTTTAGAGTTTGCAGTTTTCATAAAACCAATAACGGGAGTTAATGTATCTTCATATGGATATAATCTTTGCTCACCAGTTTCATAAATATCTAATCCATGAAGAAGTGTTCTCCCATTTACTTTTATAGATTTAAATACATTTAATCGTCTTAATTTAAATGCCAATGACTTTAACTCTTTTGCAACTCTTTGATTTATAGTTCTTGAGATAATTATATAACCTGATTTTTTTGATATTTTTTTTCTTATCTCATTTGTTGAGATATTGCTATATATTGAAAACAGTGTTATAAAAAGTTCTTTTTTCTCTTCATCTAAACATCTTACATCAATAGAGGCAGAAAATATTTTTTGAGATGTTCCTATCTTAAAATTATCACTACTATAAATATTTCCTCTAACAGCTAAATCTTTTTTAGTAGTCATTAAAGAGGGTAAGTCTCTACTACTTGTAATTGTATTTCCAACAGAAGATATTAATATTAAAAATGTAATTATTATTAATACTATCAAAATTAATATTTTTTTCATTATTGGTAATTGCTGGGCTTTTAGAGACATTTTTTATCCATAATTTTTAAAAAGTTCGGTATAATTCAATAATGAATTCTATCAAAAATAAGATTAAATCACTAAGTGATAATAATGAACCAGACTATATATTATTTTTCTTAAGTTCTGCCCTTATAATTATTAGTATCTTATTTTCATATTCATTATCAATTTACACTGTAGTTTATTGGGAATATGAGCAGTTCCATTTTTTTTATAGACAACTTTTTACAGGTGTATTAGCTATATTTATTATGTGGCTATTATCTCAAATAAAACCTGATCTATTAGTACCAAAAGCTGGCTGGTTTTTATTTGGTTTTTTCCTTTTTTTAATTGTAGCTATGCAATTCTTACCATCTTCTTTAGTAACAGAGTCTGGAGGAGCTAAAAGATGGATAAGACTCCCTGGTATATCACTTTCCCCTGTAGAGTTTTTTAAAATAGGTTTTATCTATTATTTAGCGTGGTCATTTCATAGAAAACTAACAAATATAGCTAAACAATCTTTTAAAGAGGAGTTAAAACTTCTAGCACCATATGCTATAGTATTTGGATTTATTGTTTTTATGATTGCAGTTTTACAAAAAGATTTAGGGCAAGTTGTACTACTTGCAACTATACTATTTATCATGCTTATATTTGCAAATCGTAGTTGGAAACTTTTTGCATCTCTTATTGCTATTGCAATTATTGGAATTTTAAGTTTAATACTTCTATTTCCACATAGAATTACAAGAATACAAAGTTGGTGGAGTATGGTGCAAGATAGTGTATTGTCAATTATGCCTGAGTTTATTGCTATATCTCTACGAATTAAAGATTTTCCAGAACCATATCAAGTTGGACACTCTTTAAATGCTATACATAATGGTGGTTTTTTAGGTGCAGGACTTGGAAATGGTTCATTAAAACTTGGTTTCTTAAGTGAAGTACATACAGACTTTGTACTTGCTGGTATTACTGAAGAGATTGGTTTTATTGGGTTTATTATCATTGTATTGATACTTTTTGCTATTATATTTAGAATTTTTAGAACAAGTAGAAGAATTGTAGATACTAAATATCATCTATTTAGTTTAGGTATAGGTGTTATGATAAGTGTTGCATTTTTGATAAATTCTTATGGTATATCTGGAATTATTCCTATAAAAGGTATAGCTGTTCCATTTTTAAGTTATGGGGGAAGTTCACTGCTTAGTATCTCTATTGCGATTGGATTAATATTGTCTATAAGTAGAGATATTCCAAGAACAAAAAGTAACTAAGCCTTTAAGATATCTGCCTCTATAAGATAGCCCTCTTTTGGTTTAGTGATAATTATATTAATTGGTAATTTCTTTCTAAGTTCTGCTACAAGTTGTCTTAATGGATAAACATCTTTAATCTCATTTTCCCAAACATAGTCATATATAGAACTGCTTTTAACAACTTTACCTATATTTTTAATAAGTAAATAACAAAATCTTTTCTCTTTGTATCTTAACTCAATCAATTCATCTTTGTGATAAAAACTATTTTCATCTAAATTGTGATAAAAATCGTTTGCAAAAGTTATCTGTTTATCTTTTTGTTTATTGATAATGTTTTTTACCCTTATCTCTAACTCTTCAAGAAAAAATGGTTTTTTCATATATTCATTGCATCCATATTTATATGCTTTTTGAATATCTTCTAATTCATGAGAATTAGTTATAACTAAAATAGGTGTGTCTATATCTGTTGATCTTATATATTTAACAATATCAAGACCATTCATACTAGGTAAGTTAATATCAATAATATACATATCAAATATATTGTTATCAATTTTTTCTATGGCACTTATTCCATCATAAACAGCTTCAATTGTATTTTGATTTTTACTACAAAATTCTGCTATCTCATTGCTAAATATTTTATCATCTTCTATTATTAAAATTTTCATGGAACAATTATAGTATAAGGTATGTATTGTTTGTGTAAGTTTTTATTTTTTTTAGTGTAAATTAACATTATTTTTACTAATTTACACTAAGAAATTAAGATATGGTCTGAAAAAAAAATTTATATTTAAATAATTATTAAATATATTTTAAGCTAAAAGCTTATTTATAACCTCTTCAAGTTTATCAACTTTTAATGGCTTCAACACATAGTTTTTAGCACCAGCTTTTATAGCTTTTATCACTTTATCTTGTTCTCCATGTGAAGTAACCATAACAATTTTAGCATCAGGATCATAAGCAAGTATACCTTTTACTGCATCTATACCATCGTTTATTTGATTGTCTGGTGGCATTGTGATATCCATTGTTACGATATCTGGCTTAAATAATTTGTATGCTTCAATGCCTTCATAACCTGTACCACCTTCACCTGTAATAGTATGTCCTAAACTCATTAACATTTTTTTAATATTTGCTCTCATAATCTTTGCATCATCAACTACTAATATTTTTGCCATAATTTTTCCTCTAATTTAATTTGTTATATAAAATAACTTAATATTATTACTTTATCATTTGATTTCATTTTGCATAAAATCATTTTACCATTTTTCTTTTTTGTGATTGTTACAGAATTATGCATAGTATATGGTGTAGATATATCTATACTTGCACCATTTTTTACAACATCTAAATCTTTTAAAATATTTCCCAAGGTAATATTTAGTGTTTCTGCAACATTTTCACTCGACAACTCTTCAAGTTCATCTTTATCCATCTCTCCAAAAATAAACCCCTCTACCATACTATATGCAAGTTCACTAGATACACTCATCCCTATAGTTCCAGACATCCCATTACTCAAAGATATCAAGGTCGATATATCTAAATATTCAATACTATCAACCTCAGTTATTTCAAAACTTTCATCTATACTTAACTGTAACTCTTCTTTAAAGTAGCTAATTGTTCTATTTGCTAGTTTTGTTAAAATTTCACTTTTACTGTTCATTGTTATTTCCTATTGGAATTGAAAAGATAAACTCTATACCATTACCAAATCTATTCTTAGTTGTCATTTTGCCATTTATCTTATTTAATTCAGATAAAATAGAAGCCAATCCAACCCCTCTACCAGATAAAGTAGTAACACTTTCATTTGTACTAAAAGCATCTTGAAATATAATTTCAACTATATCATGTTCGCTCATATTTGATAATTGGTCTTGAGTATAAATCTCTTTTTCTAAAGCTAAAGACTTAATCTTTTCTACATCTACCCCTGCCCCATCATCATCAATTTTTATAGTTAAAATATCATTTTCTTTTTTGATATCACAAGTTATAGTTCCATTCTCATCTTTCTCTTTTTCATACCTTGTTTCTAAATCTTCTATCCCATGATCCATACTATTTCTAAAAATATGTACTAGTGTATTTAAAAATGGCACATATTTTTCGCTTAAATATATATCCTCTATATCTAATACCAATTTATTCATAGGTTTTTCTAATTGTTGAGATAACTGTTCAACTAACTTTTCATATGGTTTAAAAAATATTTTAATATTACTATATTTTAATTCTCTAATTTCATCCATTATTATTGTTTTATATCTGTTATTTTCCAAGTGTTTTGATATATTTTTATAAAGATTGTCAATTCTTTGTGTATTGATTGAGATATAACTAGATTTAGAGAAATAATTTTTTCCTAAAATATTTTGAACTATTGATAAGTCTAGTTCTAGCCATGAGAACATCTCTTTGGTGGTTAACTCTTTAATTATATCATCTAAAATATTCTTTTTTAAACTTGCATCAATTACTGTCTCAAATTCATGTAGTTTTGTGACAACATGCAACATCTCTTTTTGAGCAAATAAACCTTTATATGTATGAATTTCTCTTCTTAAGTTTGGCAATAACTCTAAAGATTTAAAATCATCAATTTTATCAATAAACTTTTCATAATCTGATTTTAGCTCCATAAACTGCTCTTTTGTTGTAACAATTTCTATCACCATTTTTAAAACTTGTTGTTCATCTTTTATCTTTTGTGCCAAATCTTTTTTTGTGGTTATATCAGTAAGTATCATCATAAATGTTTTGCTATTTAAAACTTTATATTCAACCTCTATAAATTTATCATTTATTTTAAATTCTTTTTCTAAAAGAGATATTAAAATCTCTTGAGTCATATCATCTTCAGTTAAAATATCTTTTAATGTTTCACTATTTTGGGATTGTTTATCATTGTCATCTGGATACAATAAAGATACGATATTTTCATCTACTATCTCTTTTTCAAAAATTCGTATTGCCTCTTTAGAATACTCTGCACCAATTTTCATATCTTTATCAAAATATAAAAATCCCTGACCTGCATTGTTCAATAACTCTTTAATTTGATTATTTGAATTTAATAAATCTTTTTCATTCTTTTCAAGAATACTTACAAAATAATTAGATATTTGTGCTATAAATAGTATACCAATAGTAATATTTGCCATTGTTGAGGATGGAAAACCTAAAGAAAACAATGTATTTATAAGAAATAAAATTATTATAGAGGTTATAGCAACAATATGACCAACTTTTCTACCACCAACATAGTATCCAATCATAATTGTAAAGAAATACCACATAACTCTTATCTCGCTTGTAGGATAGATAATCATAGTTATACTAAAGACTACAAGTGCTAGTGCTAATACTGTATATGCAATTTTTATATTAAACTCTTTTGATTTTTGAATAACAAACAATAGTATAATATTACAAATAGCATATACAATCATCAATGGAGCTCTATATTCTATATGCGCAGTGATACCAAATATCTCTGTTATTGCTAATAGTGATGAGTATATTAAACTTAAAACTATAACCAATTTTACAAGTTTTATTTTTTTTTCATTTATAATATTGTGTTTCAAAATAATACCCCTTATATTTATAAATAATATACTTTCATAGTAACAAAAATATTATTAATATAAAATCAAACTATAGTGTAATATTTTCAAGATATTCCAACTCTTCTCCTGCAAAAATAATTGCATCAACACAATAAGCTACATCTAAATTCTTATGTTTTAAGTATAGATCAATACTTCTATAAAGTTTGTAAAGTTTTTGTTGCGTTATATTATAAACTGCTTCAAAACTATCTCCACTTTTCACCTCTACAAAATGATACACATCATCTTTTGTAGCAATAATATCTATCTCACCTAGTTTTTTTGCATAATAGTTTTGTTCAACTATTTCAAATCCAGAATCAATTAAAAAATCAACTGCTTTAGATTCAAAATAATCACCCTTATTTTTTGTAGTTATTTTAGTATTCATTTGTTAAAATGGTATCTAAATTTAAATTATAGGGATATTTGTGGATTTTGCTTTTATATTGAAAAAAATTATATCATCTATGATTATGCCTCTACCATTGGCTCTAATATTGGCACTAATTGGATTAATATTACTATATAGAGATAATTATAAAAAAGCAAAACTATTTTTAACTATTAGTTTTTTATGGGTAACTATTATAGCTTACAATCCATTTTCAAATTTACTGATATCTCCACTTGAAACAACATACAAAAAACTTGAAATTATTCCACAAGATATAAATTATATCTTACTTTTAGGTGGAGATATGGAAAATCGTGGCTGGGAGGTTTTAAGGCTACATCATAATTTACCAAATGCAAAAATCATAACTTCTGGCTACGCAGGGGCAGGAGATATTCCAGAAGCTATAATAAATGCAAATATTTTATATAATATTGGGATACCTAAATCTTCTATAATAATTCATGATAAACCAAAAGATACAAAAGAGGAGACAATAGAAGTAAAAAAACTTTTAGGCAAAGAAAAATTTATACTTATAACATCTGCATATCATATGCCAAGAGCCATAGCACTATTTAAAAAAGAGGGACTAACTCCCATTGCTGCACCAACAGATTTTAAGATTAAATATGATGATAAGTTTTTATCTCCTCCTGCTGGTAATAATATCAAACAATCAGAGATAGCTTGGCATGAATATATTGGACTTTTATGGTCAAAATTAAGAGGTCAAATATGAATAAAGTTGAAAATGAATTCTCAAAACATGCAAATGAATACAATAGTTACAATATAATACAGCAAATAGTATCAAAAGCACTAGTAAGAGAAATATCTTCTAAACCAAAAAGGATACTGGAGCTTGGTTGTGGTTCGGGGCAAGTATTTAAAAATATTGATTTTGACTTCGACCACTATAAGGCGATAGATTTTTCGCAAACTATGTGCGATATTCATCCAAAAGAAAATAATCTTGATATATTTTGTTTAGATTTTGACAGTGTTGAGTTTTATAATAATATAAAAAATGAAAGATATGATTTAGTTTTATCTTCATCTGCACTACAATGGTCACAAAACTTATCTAAAATAATATCAGCACTAAAAGATATAACAGATGAGATAAATATGGTACTTTTTACATCTAATACATTTAAAACAATCTTTAAAATAAACAGTAAAATATCACCTATTTTAGATATTAAAACTATTAAAAATGGATTTGATAAAAGTTTTAAATGTAAATATGAAGTACTAAACTATAAGCTAGAGTTTGATGATAAAAAATCTTTATTTAATTATATTAAAAACTCTGGTGTAAGTGGAGATAGTAAACCTTTATCTTTTAAAGAAGCTAAAAACTTATATAAAAATTATAATTTAAATTATTTAGAATTTGAAGTTATATTTATAAAAGGTAAAAATTGTTAGTACATATATGCTGTAGTGTAGATAGCCACTACTTCTTGCAAAAGATACAAGAAGAATATCCCAATGAAACTTTAGTTGGTTTTTTTTATGATCCAAATATACACCCATATAGTGAATATAAACTTAGACTAGAAGATGTTAAATATAGTTGCGATAAGTTAGGTATAAAGCTTATTGAAGGTGAATATGATTTGGAGACTTGGTTAAAGCTTACTAAAGGGTTAGAGCAAGAACCTGAAAAAGGTGATAGATGTACAGTTTGTTTTGATAGAAGACTTGAAGTAAGTATTAAAAAAGCTATAGAACTAGGTCATAATAAATTCACAACTACACTCTTAATCAGTCCAAAAAAATCACAAGAGAAACTACAAATAATAGGTGATGATTTATCAAAAAAATATAATTGTGAATTTATATTCAAAGACTATAGATCTGGAAATGGCGTTGAGATTCAAGGTAAAGAGGTAAAAGAACATAATTTATATAGACAAAACTATTGTGGCTGTTTATATGGATTAAATACACAAAGAGATACTCAAGATAAATTAGCTGATGAGTTGATGTTGCCAATAGGGCAACAAATTCAACCAGAGTCAATAGAAGAGCGACTTAAACTTTACAAAAAGCGAAATGAATTAGAAAATTGTGATATTGTAAAACAGAGATTTTTAAACTACAGAATACTTAGTGGTAAAGTTACTGTAGATAAAATTATTATCCCCTCTTACTTCATATGCTATTCAACACTTAAAAATAATAAAACTCAAGGTAGAATAGAAAAAATTATTAATAATATTGGATATTTAAATAGAGATGAAGTAAAAATTATCACATTAGAATATTTTAATACTTTATCAAGTAGGAATTATAAAAATACAATGGAACTTATCTATAATCCATTGAAATTTGAAGAAGAGTTAAAAATACGAGAGATATTAACCAATAATGGTTTTTATGATCTATCTACAATCTTAGTTTTAGATGAGATTCCAAGTAATAAAATCAATATACAAAGCGATAGTAGAGTATTTGAAGATGTAAAAGAGGTAATTATTTAAGTACTAAAGCTTTTTTTAAGTACATCTTAAGTATTATTCCACACTAAATTTTATATTACAAGGGATAAACAGCTATGGCAAATCATAAACAAGCTGCAAAAAGAGCAAGACAAACTATCGTAAAAACTGAAAGAAATAGATTCTTCAAAGCAAGAATTAAAAATGTAACTAAAGCAGTTTTAGTAGCAATTGAAGCTAATGACAAAGAAACAGCAACAACGGCAATGAAAGAGGCAAACAAATATTTACACCACTGTGTAAGTAAAAATATACTTAAAAAAGCTACTGCAGCTAGAAAAGTTGGTAGACTACAAGTTAAAGTTAACGCTTTATAATCACTGCATTTTAAATTTTAAATCATCTAATATAATCTATTAGAGTGATTTAATATTCTACATATATAAACAAATTCACTACTAGGTAATCTTATGTTACAAGAAAAACTACAACTTTTTATAGATAGGCATGAAGAGATAAATCAATTATTAGTTTCTCAAGAAATATTAACTGATATTAAAAAAATGACTGAGCTATCAAAAGAACAATCTAGTATAAAAAAGGTTGTGGATTCTGCAAGGGAATACAATCAAATAATTGAAGATATTAATGATAACAAAGAATTATTAGGTGATGATGAATTAGCTGATCTAGCAAAAGAGGAACTAAAAGAGTTAGAAAAAAGAAAACCTGAGCTAGAAGAAGAGATAAAGATTCTTCTACTTCCAACAGATCCAAATGATGATAAAAATATTTATATTGAACTTCGTGCTGGTGCTGGTGGAGATGAAGCTGGACTTTTTGTAGCTGATATGTTTAGAACATATATGAAGTTTGCTGAAAATGAGGGTTGGAAAACTGAAATCATGAACAGCAGTGAATCTGAAGCTGGTGGATACAAAGAGATGGTTGTATTAGTTAAAGGTGAATCTGTTTATAGTAAACTAAAATTTGAAGCTGGTGTACACCGAGTTCAAAGAGTTCCTGCAACAGAAACACAAGGTAGAGTACATACAAGTGCTATAACTGTTGCTATAATTCCTGAAGTTGATGATGTAGAGATAGATATAAGATCAGAAGATTTAAAAATCGATACTATGAGAGCTAGTGGAAATGGTGGGCAATCTGTTAATACAACAGATAGTGCAATTAGAATTACACATCTTCCAACAGGTTTAGTTGTAACAAATCAAGATCAAAAATCACAGCATAAAAATAAAGATAAAGCTATGAAAGTTTTAAAAGCAAGACTTTTTGATATGCAAGAACAAGAGCGAATGGACAAAGAGGGAGCTGATAGAAAAGCTCAAGTAGGTTCTGGTGATAGAAGTGCTAGAATTAGAACTTATAACTATCCTCAAGGTCGTATCTCAGACCATAGAATTAACTTAACACTATACCGTTTAGATGTTATTATGAATGATGGATTATTGCACGAAATAATTGATCCACTTATTGCAGATCACCAATCTAAACTTATGGAAGCTTCTGGAGTATAAACCAAAAGCTATTCATAAAAGAATAATTAAAGCAAACTTAAGCTATTATTCTCTTCTACAAAGCAGGTAAATCATAAAAAACATTGCATTGTTAAAAATCATTTAATTATAGGGATAAAATTATGGAAAAAATTATAGATATTATAGATTCAATAGCTTATGAAAAAGGTTTAAAAGTTTCTGATGTAGAAGATGCACTAAAAGAATCTTTAATAAAAACTGCTGAAAAAATGCAAGATGATACTTTAGTTTATGAAGCAGAAATAGATAGAGCAAATAAAGAATTAAAACTTTCTCAGAAAATAGAAGTTGTTGCTATGGATGATACTAGACTTACAGGTGAAGCTAGAGAAGAGCAAAACGAATGGGAAAAAGAGAATGATGTTGAGGGGAAACTGATCAATGCAGAAAACTTTTTGTCTATAGAAGAAGCAAAAGATATTGATACAGATCTTGAAGTTGGTGATTTTTTAAACTACGATTTAGAGTTTGAATCTATGGGTAGAAATGCAGCTACAATTTTATTTAGCAACCTTGAATATAGACTTCAAAGATTTATAGAAGATAACTTATATAACAAATATAATGACCAAGTTGGTGATACAATCCAAAGTGTTGTTGTAAGAGTTGATAGTAATGATAACACATTTATAGAGATTGGTGAAGTAAAAGGTATATTACCTAGAAAAAATAGAATAAAAGGTGAAAGCTTTAAAGTTGGTGATGCATTAAGAGCTGTTGTAAAAGGTGTAAATATTGACAAGCAACATGGACTTGTAGTTGAAGTATCAAGAACTAGTCCAAAATATTTAGAAAGTTTACTTGCACTTGAAGTTCCAGAGCTTAAAGATGGTAAAATTGTTATAGAAAACAGTGCAAGAATACCTGGTAGTCGAGCTAAAATTGCACTCTCTACACTTGAAGCAAATATCGATCCTATTGGAGCTATTGTTGGTGTAAAAGGTGTTAGAATAAATGCTGTAAGTGAACAATTAAATGGTGAGAATATCGACTGTATTGAATATTCTGCTATTCCTGAAATGTTTATATCTAGAGCATTGAGTCCAGCTATTGTAAAAAGTGTAAAAATAGAAAAAGGTGCAGGTAAGGATGGCAAAGATAAAGCTATAGTTACTATATCAGAAGATCAAAAAAGTAGAGCAATTGGTAAAGTTGGTTTAAATATAAGACTTGCATCTATGCTTACAAAATGTGAAATTGAGTTAAATGTACTTGAAGGTGACAAAGAGGCAACAAAAGAAGATGGTGTGAACACAAGTGAAGAGAAAACAAAAGATACATCTGGATTAGAGGCATTATTTAATTAATGTGGGTGTCCATATGAAAGGAACTTTAATATAGTGGAAAAATTAAATAAAATTTTAGTCGATATAACACCAAATAAAAAATTAAATATAGCACTTGCCAAAAAAGATATGGTAGATTATATTTATAATACATCAGCCTTAGAAGGCAATTCTATGACATATCCAGAAGTTGAAACTTTACTTGATGGAATAACTGTTGGTGGACATAAAATAAGTGATGAAAATATGATTTTAAATCAAAATAAAAGTGTTAAATTACTTTTTGATTTAATAGAAAATAAAAAATTTGATTTTACTAAATTTACTACTTGCTTATTGCATAATGAAGTTTCACAAAATGAAGCTTTAAAATGGGGCGAGTTTAGAGATGCTAATGTTCGTATAGGTGGGACAGAATTTATTCCACCTAAATTTGAAAATTTAGATAAAATATTTGAAGAAAATTTTCAATTTATAAATCAAATTAAAGAACCTGTAATTCAAGCTTTTTGTTCTTTTTTGCTTAATGCTAGAAGTCAATATTTTTATGATGGAAATAAAAGAACATCAAGATTGATAATGAATGGTATTTTATTAAATAGTGGATATCCTATGCTTAATATAAAAGCAAAAAATAAATTGGAATTTAATAAGATGATGATTAAATATTATGATAATGATGATATAGAAAAATCAGTATTGTGGTTATATAAATATTATAAAAAACAAATAAGCAAATTAGACTAGTAATGAATTTAAAAATATATGATTCAGTAAAAAAAGAAAAAGTATTATTTGAATCACAAGAAAAAAATAGTGTAAAAATATATGTATGTGGTCCAACTGTTTATGATGATGCACATCTAGGACATGCAAGAAGTGCAATAGTTTTTGACCTTCTTCACAGAGTTTTAAAAGTAAATGGTTACCAAGTAACCATGACTAAGAATTTTACAGATATAGATGATAAAATCATAAATAAAATGACCCAAACTGGCAAAAGCTTAGAGGAGATAACCTCTTTTTATATTCAAAGTTATTCTAATGATATGAAATCTTTAAATATCTTACGAAATACTATAGAACCAAAAGCAACTGAAAATCTAGAAGTTATGAAACAATTAGTTCAAAAACTTCTAGATGAAGATAAAGCATATATACTAGAAGATGGTGTATATTTTGATACTTCAAAAGATGAAAAATATGGAACTATTTCAAATAGAGCAAGTGATGAAAATAGTATAGCTAGAGTTGAAACAACTAATAATAAAAAAGATCAAAAAGATTTTGCACTTTGGAAATTCAATACAAACGAAGTAAGTTTTGATGCAAGTTTTGGTGCAGGACGACCAGGCTGGCATTGTGAGTGTAGTGCTATGATTGATAAGCACTTGGCAAATCACAACTTAGAGTATGCTATTGATATTCATGGTGGTGGAGCAGACTTATTATTTCCACACCATGAAAATGAAGCTGGACAAACAAGAATGGCTTATGGGCAAGAGCTAGCGAAATATTGGATGCATAATGGTTTTGTTAATATAGATGGTGAAAAAATGTCTAAGTCTTTGGGAAATAGTTTTTTCCTAAAGGATGCACTAAAACAATATGATGGTGAAGTGATACGATTTTATATGATGACAGCACATTATAAATCAGATTTTAGTTTTAGTCAAGATGATCTAAATAGTAGTAAAAAAAGACTTGATAAACTTTATAGACTTCAAAAAAGATTATATGGATTAGGTAGTAGTACAATAAACAAAGAGTTTCAAAACAATATGATAGATGCATTAAATGATGATATGAATACATCAAAAGCATTAGCTACTCTTGATGAATATATCTCAAGCTCAAATGAATCTTTAGATAAAGAGCCAAAAAATAAAGCTCTTAAAAAAGAGATTGCTGCAAGTTTTAGTTTTATTAGTGATCTTTTAGGAGTTGGGAGTAAAGATTGTTTTGAATATTTTCAATTTGGAATTACTCAAGAGGAAAAAGAGGAAATTGAATCTTTAATATCAAAAAGAAATGATGCAAAAAAAGATAAAAATTTTGAGCTATCAGATAGTATTAGAGATCAATTAAAGGTATTAAATATATCTATTATGGATACTGTAAATGGAACATTATGGGAAAGAGAGATTAACTAATATATAATAGTTTCTCTATCTCATTTTCATCTATAACTTTTATATTATTTTCAATTAATAGTTTAGCTGTTACACCAAAACCATTAACCTTTGTAGAATTAAATTTACCATTATAAATAAATTTATTTGAACAAGATGGTGAATTTGCTTTTAATAAAGCAATTTTAATATTCTCTTTTTTACATAATTGAAGTGTTTTATTTGCTCCATTTATAAAATTTATAGTTTTATCTTCATCTATTTTATTGATAATTTTTAATGGTTTTAGTGAAATAATTTCACATGGTATTCTTGGAGTTGGTAAACCACCCTCAACTTCTGGGCAAAAGTTAATTAAGTGATATTTTTCTTTTAATTTATCTAAGATATTTTCATCTAAACAGTTGTTTAATCCATCATATTTTACATTTTCACCTATCAAACAACTACTGATTAAAAGCTTTTCTTTCCACATAATAGACTCCATAAATTTGACATAAAAAAACCCTCACAATAACTTGCAAGGGTTTTAACCGTTTTTGTCAAGAACTATACTCTAGCTTCCTCACGTCTTTGTAGATAATCCCAATCTTTATCAACTCTTTTTTGCCATTCATCAATCATATGCTCATATTTAGGAGTAAATAGATGCTTAAATCTTGGTTGAACACCTAAGTAATCTCTTACAGGAACAATATTTTTTGGTCTATAAGTGATATTTAATTCTCTACCTTCAATAATCTCATATAATGGGAATACTAATGAATCAGTAGCCATATCAGAAACTTCTATTGTTTGGTGAATAGGGAACTTCCACTCTGTTGTACATGCAGACATTGCATTGATATAAACAGGACCGTTTGCATCAAAACCTTTATGTACTTTTTTAATCATATCTTTCCACTTATTTGGAGCAACTTGTGCTACATATGGAGCACCATGTGCTGCCATAATTTGTAACATATCTTTCTTATGTTGCTTTTCACCATAAGAGTGAGATCCAGAAGGAGTAGTTGTTGCACTAGCACCAATTGGTGTAGATGAACTTCTTTGTCCCCCTGTATTTGCATAAACTTCATTATCAAGACAAACATACATCATATTGTGTCCTCTTTCAAAACAACCAGATACCCATTGGAAACCGATATCATAAGTAGCACCATCTCCACCAAAAGCAATAAACTTAGGCTCAGGTGTATTTGGATCAATTCTACCTTTTGATCTTAAAGCTTTATTTGCTGTTTCTGCACCTGCAATTGCAGTTGAAGAGTTTTCAAATCCAATATGGATCCAAGAACAATCCCAAGATGTATGAGGATAGATAGCTGTACAAACTTCAAGACAACCAGTTGAAGCTGATACAACTAAGTTATCATTTGTAGCATTTAAAATTTCTCTTACAATAATAGAGTGAGCACACCCTGGACATAATACGTGAGCACCTTCAAATCTTTCAGCAGCTGTTGAGAAAGATTTTAAGTTTTTAATCTCTTTATTTCCTTGTGGTGGAGTACATCCACCAATTAAACTACAACTCATCTTTTTATCCTTCTACACTATAGTATTTTAATTCTGGTCCACGAACACCAATCCACTCTTGGATAGTACCATCTAGTTTACCAGCATCAATTTCTGATTTAGCTTTTTTGAAAATATCACTAATGTTTTGAACATTAATATCTCTTCCACCTAAACCATATATTTTATTACTTACCAATGGTCTATATGGTGTATTATATAATGCACCTGTAACATCGTTGTATAATAAACCAGTTTGTCCACCTGGAGCTGATCTATCCATACATACAACCGCTTTAGCATTTTTTAGTTTTTCAACTAATTGACCCATTTGAGTTGGTCTGAAAACTCTTGGCATAAGAACACCAACTTTCATACCCTCTTCTCTCATCTTATCACAAGCAACTTGTGCTGTTTGATAAGTTGTACCCATACAGATAACAATAACTTCAGCATCTTCAGTTCTGTGAGTTTCAATCATATTATATTTTCTACCACTTACTTTTTCAAAATCAGCAAATACTTCTTCTATAACAGATACAGATCTCATCATTGCATCATTTTGTTTAGCTTTATGCTCAAAATGCCAATCAGACTCTGTTTGTACACCATGAGTAACAGGTTTATCAAAATTTAACATTGAGTTAACTTCTTTATAATCACCAACAAAATCATAAGCTGCATCATCTGATAATACTCTTACATTTTGTGCTTTATGAGAAGTTAAAAATCCATCTTGATTTACAATAACAGGAAGTCTTACATCTAAATGTTCACCAATTCTAAATGCACATAAAACTAAGTCATATGATTCTTCAGGTGTACATGCATCCATTGAAATCCATCCAGATTGATTTGCAAGATACATATCACTGTGGTCACCATTTACATTAAGTGGTGCTGCTAAAGCTCTATTAATCATACATAAAACTATAGGAAGTCTCATTCCAGATGCTTGATAAAGTGTCTCAACCATAAGAGCAAGACCTTGAGATGAAGTAGCAGTTGCTGTTCTAGCACCTGCTGCACTAGCACCAATACATCCAGACATAGCAGCATGTTCAGACTCAGTCATAATCATCTCACCATCAACATAACCATTTGCATTATGTGATGCATAAGCTTCAACAGTACCAGTTGAAGGAGTAATAGGATAAGCAGAAACTACATCAACACTTGCTTGTCTTAAAGCATGTGAATTTGCAACATTTCCATCCCAAACTTCAACAGTATTTAGGTCCATCTTTCTTTTATTTCTATACATTATTATTCGCCTTTTTTCTTTTTCTCTGGCCATTGTGTCAGAGCATCTTCATTTTTTAAGTTTTCATCAAACATAATAAGTGATTTTGGATTTGTAGGACAAACTTCCACACAAATTCCACAACCCTTACAGTGATCATAATCTATCCCTACCATCTCTTTATCTCTTGAGATAATTGATGTATCTGGACAATATAACCAACAGTTTTGACAGTCAATACAAAGATCAACATTCCAAACTGGTTTTACAACTCTCCAGTCACCTACATATTTATTCATAGAGTTTGTTTCAGCAACTGGTCTATCTTCTGGTTGAGTATTTACAACTGTATGGTCAATCTCACCCTCAAAAGAGAAACAAGCAGCACCTGGTACTAATTCATCCCAACCCATATCAAAAACTGAATTTTGAAACTGATCTTTACTTTTATATAATTTTGTTGTTACATCACTATGTTGTGCCATATTCTACTCCTATTTAACTTCGTCGTATGCTCGTTGGATAGCCAACATATTTGCATCAACAATTTTTTCTGGAAGCTTCCCAAGGATAACTTTCATTGCATCTTTAAAGTGGTTGATATCTAAAATTCCAGATAACTTAATAAATGCACCAAGTGCAGGAGTATTTGGAATTGGTCTACCAATTGTTTCTTGAGATATTTTTAACATATCTAAAACATGCACTTGATCTTCTTTACCCTCTAATGCTGGTATTAAAGATATAAGCTCATCTTTAGCTAAATGTGTTGTAATAATATATGATGTATCATCATTACAATCTTCTGTAAAATTATCAGTATAAGCTAAGCCTGGATCAAGAATAAAAACATAATTTGGCACCATGTATCTCTCATGATTTAAAAGTTCATTATCATCAACTCTATTATAAGCAGTCATAGCTGCACCTCTTTTTGCAGAACCATAAAATGAAAAAGCTTGCACCTGCTTACCTGTTTCAGCTAATACTGAAGCTAATCCTTTAGCACCTGTTACGGCACCTTGTCCAGCACGACTGTGCCATCTAATCTCTAGCATATTTTCTCCTAAATTTTATCAAATTTTATAATATTCACTATTCGATAATTATATTTATCAATTTTAAGCAATTACAACTTATATTATGCTTTAGAACTATTCTTAATTTAAATATATTTTTATATGTGTTACCGCTTCTAAAGAATCGTTACAAATAGCATTTGTATAGCATGACAATTGTTCCTCTTTTCCATACCCACATAACACTGCTACACTACTTATTCCAGCATCATTAGCTGCTATTAAATCCATCTTTGTATCACCTATCATAAATATATTTTTATGTGGTTTTAAATCCATATTTTTTAAACACTTTAGTACGGGTTCTGGATGTGGCTTTGGATTTACCACCTCTTGTCTTCCTATAATTGTTTCAAAATAATGCATAATACCCATATGCTCTAATAATGGTATGGTATATTGAGTAGTTTTTGTTGTAACTATGCCAAGTCTTGCAAAACTTGATGCTAATTTTATAGATTCTACTGCATTTGGCAATAGTGTTGTTTGTGCTATAGATATCTTTCTGTACTCTTTTTTATAAGAAGTTACAAAATCCCACACTTTTTCCAAATCAACACCTAAATTTGCATACATTATATCCAAAGGGTAACCTATCTCGTTTTTAATATCCTCTTTTGTACCTTTAAAATCAAAATTTAATTCTTTAAATGAGTGAAAAAAACATCCTGTAATCGCATCTGTACTATCTATAAGCGTACCATCTAAATCAAACAATATAACTATCTCTTTGTTTTGTGTATTATCCATTATTCTTTTATCCAATCTTCTTGATTATGCATTATTCCTGTTAGTGCAGGTGTTACATTTTTTATATTTTTATCTATTACAGTTATACTATTTGGAATATATAAAAATAGATATGGCAAATCTTCACTAATATTTTTAAATATATCTTTATATATAACACTTAACTCTTTTTTATCTATTGTAATCTCACCTTGCTCTATTAAACTATCCACTTTTTTATTTTTATATCCTATAAAGTTAAATCCACCAGTTACATCACTTGAACTGTGCCAAATTGATCTAGCATCTGGCATCAAAGAGAGTCCCCATCCCAAAATAATAGCATCAAAATTTCTAGGATGAACAATGGTATTTAAAAAGGCTTGCCACTCCATAACTCTTATTTTCATATTTATACCAGCTTTTGACAATTGATATTGTAATATTTCTGCTGCATTTACTCGTATAGAGTTATTCGCATTTGTTATCACTTCAAAACTAAACTGATTATTTTTATCATAACCAAGCTCTTTTAAAATTTGTTTTGCTTTTTTTATATTTTGTATTGGCGTTTTTATATCTTTATTAAATGCAAAAGTTCCTGGTAAAAATGGTCCATTACACACCTTTGCATGTCCAAAAAAAAGTATATTTGATAACTCATCTCTATTTATAGCTAAGTTTATAGCTTCTCTTATTTTTTTATCCTTAAACTTTTCACTTTTTAAATTAAATCCCATATATGTATAGCTAAAGCTTTGCTTCTCAAATATAGAAAAATCATCTTTGAACTTATCATCTATTTGTCTATCTATTTGTATTGGGCTTAATGTACCAACATCAAGTTGTTTCTGTTTTAACATATAAAATGAGGTTGTAGGGTCTGGTACAAATTTATAACTTATTTTTTTTATATTTGGTACTTTTGTAAAATAATCATTATTTACTTCAAGTATAATATCTTGAGATATCTTTAACTCTTTTAATTTATATGGACCTGTTCCTATTGGCTTTTTATTGAAATTACTTGTCATAATATCTTTTTCATTTTCCAAAATATGCTTAGGTAGAATACCTATCATCCATATCTCCAATGCTTTAAAGTATGGTTGAGTATATTTTATCTCTATTTTATATTTACCTAAAGCTTTAACACTTTTTACTTTTTTAAAACTTGAAGTTGTTGGTGTGTATATTTTTGGGTTATTTATAGTATCAAATGTAAAAATAATATCAGAAGCTGTAAGGTTAACGCCATCATGCCATTTAACATTTTGTTTTATATCCACTACTAAGGTTGTTTTATCTTTGAACTTATATGATGATGCTATGTCATTTACCACATTTCCATCTTTGTCATATTTAAATAGTCCATTAAATATCCATCCAGATATTTCACTACTCGCACTATCAGTTGATAAGATAGGATTTATTCTACTTGGATTTGATGATATAGAAAGATTTAAAGTTGAGGAATATAATATGTTTGAAAATAATAAAATATATATTAAGTTTTTAATCATAATGAATTGTACATAAAAAAAGCTAAAAAGATTTCTCTTTTTAGCTTTTTCAAGATAATTATTTTGCCATTTGGCAAAGAATAAAATGTATCTATTATCTCTTTGAGAATTGAGGAGATCTTCTAGCTTTTCTTCTTCCTGGCTTCTTTCTTTCAACAACTCTAGCATCTCTAGTAAGTAAACCATAAGGCTTAAGAATTGCTCTAAACTGCTCATCATAAGCAACTAAAGCTTTTGATATACCATGTCTAAGCGCATCAGCTTGAGCAGAATAACCACCACCTAATGTTTTAGCTACAATATTTACAGATTCTAATTGTTTAGAAACTTCTAATGGTTGTCTAACTCTTTTTTTAAGAGCTTCATGACCACCAAGCCATACATTTAAAGGCTCACCATTTACTTGGATATCACCTTTTCCAACTTCTAGCCAAACTTTAGCTATAGCAGTTTTTCTTTTTCCTGTTGCATAAACTTTTGCCATCTAATTATCCTTGTACTTGTGCTGTATGAGGGTGGTCTGCACCATCATAAATTTTTAAATTTTTAAGTATTTTAGCACCTAATTTAGTTTTTGGTAACATACCTCTAGCTGCTAGTTTAAATAATCTTTCAGGATTATTTTCTAACATATCTGCCATTTTATGTGTTTTTGTAGAACCAAAGTGTCCTGAGTGAGTGTAATAGTTTTTATCAGCTAATTTAGCACCAGTAAATTTAACTTTACCAGCATTTATAATAACTACATTATCTCCACAATCAATATTTGGTGTAAAATTAGGTTTATTTTTACCTCTTAATATTGTTGCAACTTCTGTCATTAGTCTACCGAAAATTCTATCAGTAGCATCAATTACAATCCAATCTTTTTTAACATCAACTTGATGTAAGCTTTTTGTAAATTTCATTTGAAATCTCCTTTTCTCAAAAATAAGTTCGGAATAATAGGGAAGTTTTACTTATAAGAAGCTTAAATAAAGCTTGGTTTAATTAAGAGAAGCTGAATTTAAGCTTTTTAAAAGCATATGGTTTAAATACAAATAATTATACATTTAGACAACTTAATATATAATCCTATATGTTTAATAAAGAATTCTTAAAAACCCTAACAATTATGTATGTAGAAGATGATGAAACTATCCGTGTATCTTTGGCTGGAATTTTATCTAAAATATTTGGTGAAGTTATCATCTGTAACGATGGAGCATCAGGACTTGAACAATTCAAAAACTATACATTTGATCAAAAAATTAAAATAGATGCAATAATAAGTGATATAAATATGCCAAATATGAATGGTATAGAGATGGTACAAGCTATAAGAGAGTCTGATACTGAAGTACCTATTGTATTTACTACTGCTCATGGTGAAGCAAACTATCTTATGGATGCAATTAAATTACAAATTGCATACTATGCACTAAAACCAATTGATACCACAGAATTATTAGAAAATATTTCTAAATTTTGTATGATTGAACATAATAAAAAAGTGATTGAAAACAAAACAAAAGAGATTACTCAATACATGGATATTATGCATCATATATCAACAATTTTTAATGTTGATTTAGATGGTAATATTTTTGAGTCAAACATGATGTTAAGTCAATTATCAGAATATTCACAAAAAGAACTTCTTTCAATGAAAATAGATGCAATTTTACATAACGATGCATTAGTGACAAGTTATGAGTCAATCGCTCAAATGGTTAAAGAGAATAGTTTATATAAAGGTAAATTAAAATTTTCTTCAAAAAGCGGTAACACATTTTATTTAAATACAACCGTTTTACCTATGTATAATGACTCAACAAATGAATTGCAAGGATACATTTATATAGGAATTGACCAAACAATTGATGAGCTTGAAAAGCAAAAAACAATGCAAAGAGTTAGACAAAATATTGTTACTCAAAGATCAAAAGAATCAGGATTAGTGTCACATATAAAAGAGCTTGAAAATGATATTGTTAAATTAAAAAATACAACATTAAGTAGTAGTGATACGCAACTTATTCTAGATAAACTCTCAAAAGAGAAACAAAAAGTTTCAGCATTAACTCTCCAAATTGAACATTATGAAGAAAAAATTTCATCTTTAACTAAACAAAAAGATGAAATGATCTCTGGAGGGATAAATAAAATAAGAGATAAAAGTAAAAATAATAAAGATTCTATTCAAGAAAATAGAAAGTTACAAACTAAAATTATAGAACTTCAATCAAAAGTATCAAAACTAGAAGCAAAGCTAAGACCAAATACTTACTAAATAGCTAATCTTATGAAATATTATCAAAAAGAACTAGATATTATTAAAAAATCAAATAGATTTAGAGAGCGAAAAATCTATGATGAAAACTTAATAGATTTAGCTTCAAATGATTATCTAGGACTTGCCTCAAATAAAAAACTTTTAAAAAAAGCATATAATAAAGTTTTAAAAGAAAAATATACTTCACCAAAAGCTTCAATGCTTGTAAATGGCTACTCCAAAATACATAAAAAATTTGAGCAAAAACTTTGTAAACTAAATAAATTTGAATCTGGAATTGTTATAGGTAGTGGTTTTTTAGCAAATGTTGCACTTATTGAAAGTTTAGTTAGAAAAAAAGATGTTTTATTTATAGATGAAGATTATCATGCAAGTGGAATATTAGCTACAAAATTAACGCAAGGATTAGTTGTAGTATTTAAACATAATGATTTAGAAGATTTAGAGGATAAAATAGAAAAATACAAAAATACAAATAGAATAATTATAGCGATTGAGGGTGTATATTCTATGGGTGGAGATATCGCTCCAAAAGAGTTTAATACTATTGCAAATAAATATAATGCAATATTGCTTGTAGATGAAGCTCATAGCTCTGGAGTGATAGGAAAAAATCTTTTAGGTTGGTTTGATTATCATAATATTGAACCAAAGCCAAATCATATAAAGATGGGAACATTAGGAAAAGCATATGGCAGTTACGGAGCATATATACTATCATCTAAAAATATTATTACTTTTTTAGAAAATAGAGCAAAAGCTATTATATATACTACAGCCCCTTCTCTTTTTGATATAGCTTTAGGGCATGAAAATTTAAAGTACATTATTAAACATAAAAAAAAGATAAATAAAAAAATAAAATCTTATCAAGAGATAATAGATAAAAATTTAGGAATTGAAGTAAACTCTTTAATTGTTCCGATTACAATAAATGATAATAAAAAAGTATTAGAGATACAAAAACAGTTATTAAACTATGGATATATAGTAGGTGCGATTAGGCAACCAACAGTATCTAAAGCTATAATTAGATTGATACTAAAACTTGATATTAAAAAAAATAATATTAAAAAAGTTATAAAAAAAATAAAAGGATTAAAACATGGGTAAAATAGCACATAGTGTTGCAGATTTAGTTGGTAATACACCTATCATACAATTAAACAATATAAATTCAAATATATTTGCAAAGTGTGAATTTATGAATCCTACAAGCTCTGTAAAAGATAGAATTGGAATGAATATGCTTATTCAAGCTATCAAAGATGGAATAGTAGATAAAGACTCACATATTATAGAACCAACTAGTGGTAATACCGGTGTAGCATTAGCATCTCAATGTGCCTCATTAGGGATTAAACTTACATTAACTATGCCAGAATCTATGAGTATTGAAAGACAAAAACTTATGAAGATATTTGGAGCTAATGTTATCTTAACACCTGCAAGTGAAGGTATGACAGGATCTATAAATGAAGCAACAAGATTAGAGAAAGAAGACCCAAAAGCAATAATATTGCAACAATTTAAAAACCCAAACAATCCACTAATTCATGAAAAAACAACCTCTTTGGAGATACTCGAAGATATGAATCATGATATTGATATACTAATTGCATCTGTTGGAACTGGTGGTAGTATAAGTGGAATTGGTAAAGTATTAAAAGAGTATCTACCTAATATTAAAATTATTGCAGTTGAACCAAAAGATAGTGCAGTGCTAAGTGGAAATAAATTTGGACCTCACAAAATACAAGGAATTGGAGCAGGATTTATACCAGACACTCTTAATACGCATATTTATGATGAGATAATACAAGTATCAAATAACGATGCAATAGATATGGCAAAACATCTAGCTAAAGACGAAGGTCTTTTAGTTGGTATCTCAAGTGGAGCAAATATTTGGGCAAGTAGATTTATAGCTGAAAAACCGGAAAATAAAGATAAAAAAATAGTAACTATTTTATGTGATACAGGGGAAAGATATATTAGTACAGAGTTGTTTGATTAAAATTTTAAATTTATAGTAGCATTTATTAATTATTTAAAATGGTACGCCTGACAGGATTCGAACCCGTAACCACCGGGGCCGAAACCCAAAGAATTAACATTTGCATACTTCTTGAAATCTATTAAAATCTTATTAAACCCACTAACTACGGTACTTATAGTATATATAGCATTATGCAAATTCAGTCATATTATAGTATACTTTACCATATAAGGTGTCACATAGGTTACACTAAAATGGAGAATACAATGGCACAATTTACTAAATCTAAAAAATTTACAGGAGTAACTTTTAGTACTTTAAAAAATGGTGATAAAAGTTATTATATCACTTACAAGCTTAATGGAAAAGTGACTAGAATTCATATTGGAAAACAAAGCGAAGGGATAAATGAAGCATTTTGTCATCAAAAAAGAAACGATGCAATCAATAAAGTAAAATTTGGGGAAGATTCTTCTATTGTAAGAACAAAGAAAAAATCAATATTATTTACTAAAATTGCTGATGAGTATTTTAAATATAGCGAAATACACAACAAAGGGCATTATAATCAACTTAAAAGCTTTCAAAAACATATTGAACCATTTTTAAAAGATTTAACAGTTGATGAAGTAACACTAGAATTAATAGAAACAATGCAGCAAAAGAAACTAAAAATATTAGCTCCTAAGACAGTGAATCATTTAACTCAATCTATTGGTACTATTTTTAATTATGCAATCAATAGAGAATTAATTAAAATAAAAAATCCTCTTGTAAAATTAAAAAAAATAGTACTTAATAACCATAGGTTGAGATACTTAAATGTTGAAGAAATAAATTTATTATTTGATAAATTAAAAGACAATGAACAATTGTTTTTATTTGCTCATTTAGCTTTAAATACAGGCGCTAGACTACATACAATAATAAATATTAAGAAAAAAGATATTGATTTTTATAATAAAACTGTAACTCTTACAGATTTTAAAAATGATACTAATTATAAAGCATTTCTAAATGATACGGTTATTGAATTACTAAAACATAAAGTCACTTCATTAAAAGAAAATGATTCTATTTTACTTTATAGCACGAGACAAAGTAATCTTGGTACTTATTTAAGTAAAAAAATGAAACCTATATTTGATGAATTATTTAATCAAGAACTAGATCTAAAAGATACACAAAATAGAGTTGTGACTCATACCTTAAGACATACTTTTGCATCACATCTTGCTATAAATGGAACTCCAATTTTTACAATTCAAAAACTTATGAACCATAAAGATATAAATATGACTATGAGATATGCAAAATTAGCACCCGATAGTGGTCGTAATTTTGTAAATGATTTGTATAAATAATTTATGATATAATGGAAATTATTTTAACTACAAGGTGTAATTTTGTCAAATAGTTATAGCGGTATTGTATCAACAACAGAAGATTATCTTAACTATCTTTATAGCTATGGTTTTTATAAAAGTAAGTATCTTAAAGATAGTGAAATTATAACTATATGCAATAAAGCAGGGGTATTTAAATTGAAAGGTTATGTTAAAGAGATAAGCCACTTAAGTCAAAAAAATATAGATGATGTATTGATAGTATATTTATTTGATAGATATTTTTCAAAAACTTTATTTGATTTAACAGTAAGAATAGAATCTAAATTAAAAAGTATATTAATATCTGAATCTTATAAGAGAACAAGTAATCATTTCTTTTATCTAATGGAAACTAATCATAAATGGAATGATTATAATATAGATTTCCCAACTATAAGTAATTGGAAGGTACGAACTGACATAAGAAATCCAATAGAAACATATAGTCATTATATTCTATTTTATCTCCAGAATTATAACTTTACTATGAATCAAAGAAGATATTTAAATAATAGTTCTTTAATAAATATAGATGATACTCAATATAATTATCCACCTTTTAAATATTTAATTGAAAGTGCTACTTTAGGAAGTGTAATAAGTTTTATAAGAAGTCTTAAAATTGGTACAACTGATATTTATAGTAAAGTGGCAGATAATTTTGGATTAGGCAGTAATCATGTATTTAAAAATTATTTAGAAAGATTAAATGAAATTAGAAATAGAGTAGCTCATGGCGGTAGAATATTTAATCGTACTTTCAGAAGTGCAACAGGTATCGGTAAATATAGGACATTTAGGTTAGGAATTAATAATCATAAATCTTTGGATGTGTATCTCTTTTTATTCTTCATGTTGAATAAACTTGAAGGCTATAATAGTATGAATGAATTTAAACAAGATCAACTGAAAAATATCTTTGAAGAATTTAAACAAGATTTTATTTCAAATAAAGAATCTTTTGAACTATTAAATAAATATAAAAGCGAAGATTTTGAGTATATTACAGAAGTAATTTTGAAAAAAATGAGCATATAAAAAAATAGCTAGTCTTGTAAATACAGAGGTTTATATACTAAAGCGTACAAAAACTTTTTATTTACAGAGGACTAGCGTTAGTTACATTCATATTTTACTCAAACATTACATAATTGTTTATTAAGTGTAGAATAATTAAATCATGAAAATTGTATAAAACTTATAAAAATAGATTTACTCATCATATCAAATCTAACTCACATAATTACACCATCATCCATAGCACCAAAATTTACTACAACTATTTTAGTAACTTAATAGATATAAAACTATAAATAGAAATATCCACAATCAATTTAATAAATAAAAAATTCAACATCCCCTCGTGGGAGATATAGGATGTTGAATTTGTTTATTTTTCAAATACAATTGTTCTATATATTTTATATTTATTACTTTTATACTATGAATGCAAAGTTACAAAAATTACTTGAAGAAAATTTAGGAACTATTACAGAAGTTATAATTAAAGATGCTTTAGATAGTTGATGCGATTGACCAAAACAATATTTACAAGATGTATTACAATATGGTTGCCAATGAGGTACAGTATCATCAATGATTC
>JAYEIM010000222.1:0-2157 GCA_034660095.1 Campylobacterota bacterium
GCTGATAAGTTACTAAAAGCAAATGTAGATATTGAAACAATAAAATTAACTACAGGATTAACTGATATAGAATTAGCAAAGCTCTCAAGGAGATAAAAACTAGCGGTTACTAGTTCCCATCGTCCCGAGACTATTACTGGTTCCCATCGTCTCTGATGGGAATTCATACTTATATTTTATTATTTATTAAATATTTAAGCTTTAGTATACACTAGAATAAAGGACGATGGGAGCGAGTTGAAATAAAGTTGGGCAAATTGATATATTATTAAATTCAGTATCTCTGATAAAACTTACTTTTTGCATATTCTAGTCTAATGCTCTTGTAATTTCTATACCAATTGTATTTTTACAATCACCAATAATAAAATCAGGACTTTCCAATTTTGTTATTGTGATATTTCATAACAATTATCAAGTAATAATTTTACCAAATGATTTTCAATTTTATCTTTAGTCCATTCTTTATTTGATTACATATTACTCGTGATTTAATAATTCCCAATATCGTTTTTCTGGTTGTACTGTTTTATCAGTATAACAACGCCCAACTGGTTTATATTCAATTACTTTATCATCTTTGATATAAAAAATATTATCACACCCGACTAATCCACTACTACAACTTTGATATGAGTTAAAAGATGCATAACTTAAATATCTACTTGAATTTAAATTTCCACCTCCAAAACAACTTCCAAAATTTCTTTTATTGGGATATACTCTTATTTCTATGCCACTTTTAGTTATTGTTTTAATAACTGGTAATGTTAAAAATAAAGAATGCGTATCTAGTGCTTCTACTGGCATTCCAACCCAAGAATTTAAATCTTGTTGTCTAACACTTTTAATAGCACATCCACTTACTAGTAAAGCTAAAATAATTAAAATAATGCTTTTTTTCATATTTGTCTCCTTTTTGACATAATGGCTATCTTTAGGGACATGGCCATATTACGGCTTAACTATTCAATCTTTTATTATCTTAATGAGACACTTAAAAGCTTGATATTTCCGTAGTTTAGCCTTGTTCCTCTTTTAGTATTTGTTATACAATATTATTTTATATTTTAAGTTCATCAACCATTTTAATATACTGTTTCATTGCGGATTTATAATTTTGAATTGTTTTTCCAGCAACTTTTCCATCTAATTGTAATGAAATTATTTCAATATCATTTTCTGTACATAATTTATTTGGTTCAATTGTAATATCCAAATATTTAGCGATACTATTTAAATAGGAAATGTATGATTTCACCGAACTAGCTACTTTGTCATTTTCTCCAACACCATTTTTAACTATAAAATCTTTATATTCTTTTTCAAATTCTATCACAGTTTATTTCCTTTGTATAACTATTTATTACTAGTTCCCATCGTCTCTGATGAGAATTCATACTTATATTTTATTATTTATTAAATATTTAAGCTTTAGTATACACTACCATCGAGGACGATGGGAGCGAGTTGAAATATATCAACATCTTTTTGAATATTTTTATAGTGTTTTGATAATTTTTTAAAAGACTTTGTATAAAGTCTTTTTTCTACAATATCAAGTTTCATTATATATCATTGATTTCTATATATTTATTTGTTTTAATACCACTTTCATACATAGAAGATTTTAGATCTTTTAAATCTTCTAAAATCTCATTTTCATAGTCAGTATAATTATTTTTACTATCAATAACTTGATAATCTTTTATTAAATCATCTTGTTTAAAAACATCTAAAAAACTAAGTAAAATATTAGCTTTTACATCATTTACATTAAGTTTAAGTTGCATTTTTGTTCCTTATTTTTTAATTCTACCATAAATCAAATATCACTATCTTTAAAGATTTTTTACTAGTTCCCATCGTCTCTGATGGGAATTCATACTTATATTTTATTACTCATAAAATATTTAAGCTTTAGTATACACTACCATTGAAGAGAGACTTTAAAATAACTATTATTCTTAATTTCAAATCACATCTGAACCCACGACTTTAGTCTGGACTGAAGTCCAAATTCCATCTATTGATTTAGTTGATAATTCCAATAGCTATGGAAGTATACAATTAGAAAGTTACAATGATGGCTATATTGGAAAATATGTAAAGCCAACTACTAAAGATAAAGAAAAGTTTAAATTACTTGATATTGAA
>JAYEIM010000223.1:0-2125 GCA_034660095.1 Campylobacterota bacterium
ACTTTAGGTTTAATGTGTAGAAGCGTAAATAAAAGATGAAAAGTTTCATCTTTTTAGCTTCGGAAGACAAAGCTACTGTGCACACTTGCACGAGATTTGTCCGAATAGCTACTTACACTACTTCTATATTAATTAGGAATAAATATTAAATTCCTTAATTCCTTTTCTTAATATTAGTTTAATCAAGAAAGTCATATAATACTATATGTAATTAAACTACTATAAGGAGTATACAATGCAAATAGGTAGTAATGGATATAACAATGCAAATACTAAAGCCTTAGAAAATGCAATGATGCATAAAAATGGTGAAAAATTAGAAAAGAATTCTACTCAATCTTCAGAAGAGTTATCAGTTGAGGAGCAGGTAAGTAAGTCTGCTGTTGAAGTTTCAATCTCAATGAATGCACAAATTGTATTATTTGCTATGGATAGCGGAGATCAAATAAAAAATAATACAGATGCACAAAAGAATATACTTAGCTTTTTATCTGGAGAAAATATATCTGATGATTTTAATTTATCAAATACAGGATATGAAGGTAAACCAATAACTGAACTTTCAGTTGATGAAGCTACAGATTTAATAGGAGATGATGGTTTCTTTGGAGTGGTACAAACTTCACAAAGAGTAGCTGATTTTGTATTTTCATTCTCTAAAGATGATATATCTATTTTAGAAAAAGGTAGAGAAGGTATTATACAAGGTTTTCAAGAGGCACAAGAGATGTGGGGTGGAGAACTTCCTGAAATTTCATATGAAACACAAGCTAAAACTCTTGAACTTATTGATGCAAAAATAGCAGAGTTAAAAACTACCAATTTACCTTTAGAAGAAAAAAGCGAATAGAGGTAGCATTGTAGTATTATTTATTATAATTTTGCTATAATTCCACAAAAATTTTAGGGAATAATTTATGAAATTAACAGATGAAGAGATATTAGAATATCATCTAGGTGGTAAAATAAGTACACATATAAGAAAAGAGTGTGAAACACAAAAAGATTTATCTATTGCTTACTCTCCAGGTGTTGCAGTTCCATGTTTGGAAATTGAAAAAAATCCATCTTTAGCATACAAATATACAGCAAAAGGAAATACTGTTGCTGTTATAAGTGATGGTACTGCTGTACTTGGTCTAGGAGACTTAGGACCACTTGCTTCTAAGCCTGTTATGGAAGGGAAAGTTGTACTTTTTAAAAAGTTTGCAAATGTAGATGGAATTGATTTAGAACTTGATGTACATGATGCAAAAAGTATTATAGATGTTTGTGCTGCAATTGCCCCTAGTGTTGGTGGTATAAATCTTGAAGATATCTCTTCTCCAAAATGTTTTGAGATAGAAAGAGAACTACAAAAAAGAGTAAATATTCCAGTTATGCATGATGATCAACATGGAACAGCAATTATCACTACTGCTGCACTTATGAATGCTGTCGAGTTATCAAATAAAGATTTAAAAACTATGAAAATAGTAATAAGTGGAGCAGGCGCTTCTGCAATGACTTGTGCAAAAATGTATAAATCTCTTGGTGCTAAAAACATTATAATGTGTGATTCAAAGGGTGTAATAAATACAAGAAGAGAAGATCTAAATGAATATAAAAAAGAGTTTATTATAGAAACTTCAAGTAACACTTTAAAAGAGGTGATTAGAGATGCTGATATGCTTTTAGGATTAAGTAAAGCAGGCACTGTATCTAAAGATATGGTTGCATCAATGGCAAAAGATCCTATTATATTGGTACTATCAAACCCTACTCCAGAAATTTTACCTGAAGAGATAAAAGAAGTAAGAGAAGATGCTATAATTGGAACAGGAAGAAGTGACTATCCAAATCAAGTAAATAATGTACTTGGTTTTCCATTTATATTTAGAGGTGCTATGGATGTTCAAGCTAAAAAAATTACAGAAAATATGAAAATGGCAGCAGCTAAAGCTTTGGCAAAGTTAGCAAAAGAGCCTATTCCATACTATGTAAAAGCTGCTTATAATAATCCAGACCTAGAATATGGGAAAAATCATATTATCCCTGCACCATTTAATAAAGAGGTACTTATATGGGTATCATCAGCTGTTGCACAAGCCGCAATTGAAGATGGTGTTACTGATATAAAAGAATT
>JAYEIM010000224.1:0-10675 GCA_034660095.1 Campylobacterota bacterium
TTAAATAGAAAAAGAAATAAAAAAATTATTTTGGAGTAGATTTGAAAATACTAGTAACAGGAACAGCAGGATTTATAGGCTTCCACTTAGCAAAAAAACTTTTAAATCGTGGTGATGAAGTAGTAGGGCTTGATAACATTAACGACTACTATGATGTTAACCTAAAGTACGGAAGACTTAATGAGCTTGGTATAGATGCACAAGGTGAGGCTAAAGCCACACATCCGGACAGCACCCGCGGATGTGATCCTTTAGGTTCACCTGTTCACTCTACTAAATACAAAACACACAAGTTCTACAAACTAGACTTAGCAAATAACGAAGCCATGGAGCAACTCTTCAAAACCGAAAAGTTCGACGCAGTTTGTAACCTCGCCGCACAAGCAGGTGTTCGCTACTCACTAGAAAATCCTCATGCTTACATACAAAGCAATGTAGTAGGCTTTTTAAACATACTAGAGGGGTGTCGCAACCATGGTGTGAAAAATCTCTCTTACGCTTCAAGCTCTTCAGTCTATGGACTTAACGAGTCACAACCTTTTAAGACTACAGACACAACAGAACATCAAGTAAGCTTGTATGCAGCTACTAAAAAGTCAAATGAGATGATGGCGCATACTTACTCTCATCTCTATGACATACAAACAACAGGACTAAGGTTCTTTACTGTTTATGGACCATGGGGTAGACCAGACATGGCACCAATGCTTTTTACAGATGCCATACTAAACGATAGAGCCATAAAAGTATTTAACAATGGTGAGATGAGTAGAGACTTCACCTACATAGACGACATAGTAGATGGCATAGTCAAAGTCATAGATAATCCAGCCAAAGCAAACCCAGAATGGAATGCAAAAAAACCCGAGATATCAAGCTCATCTTCGTCTTACAGACTTTACAACATCGGGAACAATGCTCCACTTCCTCTTATGACTTTCATAGAGACTATAGAAGAGGCTCTAGGCAAAAAAGCGGAGAAAAACTTTATGCCTATGCAAGATGGCGATGTAGTGTCTACTTACGCAGATGTAAGTGGGCTTATAAACGACTTCGGGTACAAACCTGACACTAAACTAGCAAATGGGATTGGTGAGTTTGTGAAGTGGTATAGAGAGTTTTGTGAAATATAATGATATCTAAAATAAAAAGTAAGTTCAAATCAGAAGATAGTAAAAGGTTATTATCTAATTTTCTATCTTTATTAACCTTACAAGGTGCTAATTACATTTTACCTTTATTAACATTACCATATCTTGTAAGGGTTTTAGGTATGGAGAAGTTTGGACTTTTAGCATTTGCAATGGCTACTATTATTTTTTTTAAAATAATTACAGAATATGGATTCCATTTAACAGCTACAAGAGATATTGCATTTAATAGAGATAATAGAGATAAAATTATTGAAATATTTAGTGCAGTAATGATTATTAAGTTTCTTTTACTACTTGTTAGTTTTATGTTACTAGTGTTATTAGTTTTTAATATTGAAAAGTTTTATCAGTATCGGGAAGTTTATTTTTTAACATTTGGAACTGTTATAGGTCAGGTATTATTTCCTGTATGGTTTTTTCAAGGTATGGAAAGAATGAAATATATTACATTCTTAAATATCCTTTCTAAATTAATTTTTACCATTGCAGTTTTTATATTTATTCAAGAAGAAAGTGACTTTTATATTGTACCTTTATTGACATCAAGTGGTTTTATAGTAGCTGGTATCTTATCACTTTTTATAATAAGAAAAGAGTTTAATATAGAATTTAGGTTACAAGGTTCTTTAACTATTAAGACTTACTTTAAGAATGGATGGAATATATTTATTGTAGAACTCTTACCAAATTTATATAATAATTTTTCAACTTTCTTTCTTGGTTTTTTTGTAAGTATGGAGATGTTAGGGATTTATTCTTTAGCAATAAAAATAATAGATATTTTAAATAGTTTTATTCGGATAATGAGAAATGTTACATATCCATTTTTAGTAAATAATATATCAAAGTTTCATATTATTTTAAAGGTAATGGTGAGTACAGGTTTATTATTTACATTTTTAGTTATAAGTTTATCACACTTAATAATACCTTATATATTTGGATATAGTGCGAATGAAAGTATTTTATATTTGTATATACTTAGTTTAAGCCCATTTTTTCTTGCTATCACTTTTTCGTATGGTAGTAATAGACTGTTAATTTTAAAAAAAGATAAAGAGATGAAATATATTACATATCAGTATTCAATATATGGGTTTATTGTATCTTTGGTATTAATACCTATGTATGGTGTGTTAGGTGCATCAATTACATTAATATCTACAAGGTTTTTAATGAGTATACTAACATATAAAGGAGGAAGACTATTATGAAAAAAGATATTTTGAATAAATATAATATTAATAATCAAGAAATTGAAATAAAATCTGATTTAGCTTCAGAGTTTCCTGTATATATTTATTTATCAGAAAAAAAAGACTATTTGCTATATTCAACGTCAATCAAACAACTTTTAGATAGTGAAGAGGTTAATAAGCCATTAAAAACTACAATTGAGGGAATATCATTTTTATTACAAAGTGGTGTTGTACCATTACCAAATACTGTATATCAAAATATTTTTATAGTTAGTATTGGTAATACTGCTAAGGTAAAAACTGTTAATAACAAAATTGAGATAGAGTTTTCCTATCATTTCCCATTTATGAATAAAGATCGTGATGATGAAGCAGATATTGATGAAAAATTTATTTTAGAGACTTTAGCTGAAGCTACTATATCAAGATTGGAAAAAGATAGAGATTCATATCTTTTTCATAGTGCTGGAAAAGATAGTAATTCTATTGCTTTAGCTTTAGCAGAAGCTGGTTATCAAAATCAAGTAACCTGCATTTCTCATCAAAGTAAAGGAGATAAAGATGAGAGTGAAATATCACAAAAGATTGCTAAACAACTTGGATTTAAACATCAAAAGCTTTATGACCCCAAAGAACTAAATGAAAAGTATTTATATAGTATAAATACTTTTTTTGAAAATGCACCATTTCCTTCTATGGATGGTGTTACTTTAGCCTATCCACTTTATGCTACACAGATTAATTTTGATGGTACTAATCTTATTGATGGAATGGGAAATGATACATTTATTGGACATATTCCAAGTAAATTGGAATTTGAGAGACAAAGAAAATTAAGTAGATACCATAACTTAAGACCTTTTGTAGATAAGTTAGATTCATATGGACGAGTTAAAGTGGCAACGAATACAAGAAGTGAATGGACAGGATTATTTGGTATTTCATATAGAGATACTAGTAAAATTTTAAAAAACTCATACAATGCTTATAGTTATTGGAAGAATATAGATGTAGAAAGAAATAATTTTGATTATCTAGATTTTAGAGCCTCTCTTCGTGGAACATTAATTGATCAGGAAATTTTTACAAGAAAAATAAGAAATTTTGCTGATATTACAAATTCAAATCTTATTTTACCATGGACAAATCAAAAGGTAGCACAATACTTTTCTAAACTTCCCGAAAGATATTTATTTGATAGAAAAGAGTTGAAAAATAAACTTATTTTACGAAAAATATTAAAAAATAAAATAGGTTTAGATAGTGATAAGTTAGGAAAGATGGCATATTCATTTGACTTTTATGCAATTTTAATGATGATGAAGGATTATGTAGATAATCAGATATTATTTTGTAAGTTATGGAATAATATAGAGATAAAAAAACTTTTAAATAGTTTTTATCACAAAATAGATTCAAACCATAGATTATCTTGGAGATATAAAACTCTTGTTCAGCGACTCTATCTGATAAGTGTATGGTACAATACTAATAAGTATGTAAATAATTAAGTGGAAAGAGAAAAATAGGATGAAAATGTTTGAAAAATTTAATTATTTAGGGGATAGAAAATATTATTGTAGTTTTAATAATTCTAATCATATATCTGTAAATATTGGAGACGTATTGGGTAAAGAAAAGATAGTTGACCCTATATCTGTGATTGGAATATTAATGAAGAATTATCCAATGGGAACTAGAACTCTAATATCTCAAGTACAAAAAACACCATGGATGGCAAGACCTAATGGAGAAGGTGGATGGGAATATGCTAATTTACCAAAGCATGGAGAGTTGAAATTATCAGCAAAAGATATTGCCATAACCTTAAAAGAAAAATTAGAAGAAGAGGCTTTGGAATTTCTTCAGAACAAAAAAACAATTGGTATTTTACTCAGTGGAGGTATGGATAGTCGGATTATTGCAGGTATTGTTAGACAATTACAAGTTAATGGAGATTATACTGGGGAAGTTGTAGCACTAACTTGGGGGTTATCAGATTCAAGAGATGTAATTTATTCAAAACGTATTTCTGAAAAATTTAATTGGGAGTTTATGCATTTTCCAATTAATGAAGAGGTCTTACGAAAAAATATAATATTAACAGGTGAAATGGGAGCAGAGTTTTCACCTGTTCATCTTCATGCAATGAAAGCTGTCTCCGAAGTTCAAGGGTTAGATGGTATTTTAGCAGGAAGTTATGGTGATAGTATTGGTAGAGGTGAATATTCTGGAAGGAAATTAGATAAACTTCCTTCCATTTTGAGTAAAGGGTACAATCATTATTCTTTTATGCTGAAAGATTTAGAGAAGGAATCTATAGAAGAGTTAGAAAATGATTTAGAAAAATCAAGAAATAATTTTTTTAACAGAAGTGAGTTAGAGTATAGAGAAATTGAAATGCAGATGCATTATATGAATAGGCAACTTAATTCTTGTATGAGTCTTATTGATGAAAAAATACCACTTTATCAGATGTTTACAAGTCCAAGTGTTTTTGGATATATGTGGTCATTATCGAAAGAATGTCGTAATGATGATGTCTATGAAGAACTCTTACTTTTGCTGACAGGTGAGTTACTTGATATTCCATGGGCACGGAATGGTAAACTATATAATCAAAAACAGAAAGAACCTTTAGATAGTTATTCGACAATATATAATCATTATGGAGATTGGCTTAGAAAGGATAATCGAGATTTTATTATAGAAAAAATTGGAAATGGTACACTTCAAGGTTTAGGAATTTTTAATGAGAATGCATTAGAAATATGGATGAAGAAATGGCCATATAAAGGAAGAAAAAAAGCAAATAGGCTTGATGAAAAAATGGCATGGTTAGCTTCACTTTCAGTTTTTGTGGAAAAATATAATATTCAGCCTGTGACTGAAAAATATAACCATACATTTAATGATACAATTTCTGAAAAAAAATCAATATTACATACATGGTTATATCATAAATCATTAGAGGTTTTAAAAAATGAAGCATAAAATTACATTTATTATTAATAATTTAAAAGGTGGTGGTGCCGAAAAAGTTTGCATCACTTTAGCAAATGGTTTGGTCAAAAGAGGTTTTGATATTGATTTGGTTGTTTTGGGGCTAAAAGGTTCGGTTAGAGAGGCTGAATTATCAAAGGATGTAAAGTTAATTAATTTAGAAGTTCATAATACTAGAAAATCAGTATTTGCATTGAAAAAATATATAAAACAAGAAAAACCAACTACAATTCTATCATTTAATAGGCAGATATCTATTGTTTTAGGGCTTGTTAGAACTATCTTTAAGTTTAAATTCAAGTTGATTTCGAGAAATATTATATTTCTATCTGTTGCAGAATCACATAAAAAAGGTTTATGGCATGGTGTAGTTTCAAGTTTTTTAGTGAAGAAATTTTATTCTTTATCTGATTGTATAATAGCTCAGTCAATAGATATGGGGAAAGATTTACAAGATTATTTAAAAATGGATGATAGTAAAATAGTGGTTATAAATAATCCTATCAACCGAGAGATTGAAAAATTTGTAAATATGAAAAATGAATTTAAAATTGAAAAAAAGAATTATTTTCTTTGTGTAGGAAGACTTGAAAATCAAAAGGCATTCCATTATGCAATAAATGCATTTTATGTTGTGCTTAAGAAATATCCTTTGTTAAAATTAAAAATAGTAGGAAGTGGCAGTTTAGAAGATGAGCTTAAAAATTTAGTTAAAAAATTAGGGATAGAAAGAAATATTGACTTTGAAGGTTTTCAGTCAGAAATGATTCCGTATTATTTATTTGCAAACGCGACTATCTTAACATCACTGTTTGAAGGTTTTCCTAATGTGTTAACTGAATCAATAGCTCTTGGTACACCAGTTGTAAGTTTTGATTGTCCTAGTGGACCAAATGAAATAGTACAAGATGGTCTTAATGGATACTTAGTAAAGTATAAGGATACAAATCATTTAATATCTTGTATGGAATTAGCTTTAAATAATGAGTGGGACTATACAAAACTTATTCATTCTGTAGATTGCTATAGTTCAAATAAAATACTAAATGAATATGAGAAACTTTTGTTGTCATGATAAGTATTCCTATTGTCTTATGGATTAATACTTTCATATTAAGTATTCTAGGATTTAATAAAAGATTACCAGTAGGACTAGTTTTATTTTTACTATTTTTACTATTGATTGGATTACGAGTTGGAACTATAGATTATGATACTTATTATAGTATTTATATGGATATAAACTATAATTGGGAAAATGATTTCCCTCGTTCCCAAGCTGGAGCTTGGGAACGAGGAAAATAGAATGACTAAACTACATATTCAAGACCCTTGCGAACTTAAGAATAAAACTATTTTTCTTATGGAGACATACAAATGTGTGTAAAAGATGAAGTAGTGATTACGGAAGCTATAAAAAAGGCAAAATATGAAAGTTAAAGATTTTCCATCATTCCCAAGCTCCAGCTTGGAAAATATATCAAAGAAATTATAAATGCAAACAAATAAATTAAATCTAAAAGAGTCACAAACTATAGAGTTTAAACAGATATGGAAAGATGAGTATCTAAAAACTATTTGTGCATTCTCAAATAGTGATGGTGGAGATTTTTATATTGGAATTGCAGATGATGGTGCAGTTGTAGGTGTCGAAAACATTACATCATTAGTGGAAATTTTACCAAATAAGATAAATAATAGATTGGGTGTATTGGTTGATTTAACTATTGATATTATTCAAAATATAGAGATAATTCATATAAAAATAAATAAAACATATGCCCCTGTCTCTTTTAATGGTAAGTTTTACAAAAGAAGTGGAAGCAATACTATAGAACTAAATGGCAGTAACCTTACAAACTTTTTACTTAAAAAATATGGTAAAACTTGGGATGATATAGCAGTAGAAAAGTTTACCATATATGATATAAACTTAGAAACTATAAAAGACTTTAAACAATGGGCTATAAAAAGAGTACCAAGCATAAAAGAAGAAAATGATTTAAAAACACTTTTAGGTAAGTTAAATTTATATGATGGTATTTACCTAAAAAGAGCAGCAATATTGCTTTTTGGAAAAAATCCACAAAAATATTTTATACAGTCTCATTCCAAGATAGGAAAGTTTCTAAGTGATAGTGAGCTTTTGACTAGTGATATTATTGAGGGTAATCTTTTTGAACAATTAGAAAAGATTATGATGATTTTACAAACTAAATATCTACATAGTTATATCTCTTACGATGGATTAAATAGAGTAGAAACACTAGAGTACCCTTATGAAGCAGTAAGAGAAGCTATAATTAATGCACTTATTCATAGGGATTATACTGATACTTCTGTTCTACAAATAAGAGTATATGAGGATAAAATAGTTTTTAGCAATGGAGCGACTCTGTCTACAGAAGTTCCCATAGAGATGTTTAAAGAAAATCATATTTCTAAGCCATTTAATCCACTACTTGCTAATATGTTTTATAAAGCTGGTTTTGTAGAGAGTTGGGGCAAGGGTACAACAAATATGATGGATGATTGTATAAAAATAGGGATGAAAGAACCAAGCTACGAATACACTTTTCACTCAGTAAAAGTAACTTTTTTTAAGACTACCCCAAAGACTACCCCAAAGACTACCCCAAAGACTACCCCAAAGACTACTAGAGAAAATCTAATAAGTATGATCGAGCTAAATAAATATATCACAAGAGAAGAGTTAGCATCACAATTAGGTATATCAATTAATGGTGTAAAACAACATATATTAAAACTAAAGAAAGAACAAATTTTAGAGAGATTGGGTGGCAGAAAAGATGGGTATTGGAGAGTGAATGAAAAATAAAAATATTTTCCCTCGTTCCCAAGCTGGAGCTTGGGAGCGAGGGAAAAAATGAAAAAAATATTATACATAGTTAGTACACTCAAAAGAAGTGGACCTACAAATCAGTTGTCATACATTATCAAGTATCTTGATAAAAGTAAATTTGAACCAATGGTTTTAACCCTATCATCTGAACCAAAAGAAGATAGTATGAAAAGCTATTTTACAGACAGTTTAACTGTAAGAGTTGAGACACTTGGACTTAGTAGGGTAAAGGGGCTATTTTCTGCGAAAAGTTATGTGAAGAAATTTATCAAAGAAAATAGTATAAATTTAGTACACTCTCAAGGTATACGGGCAGATGGAATTATGAGTAGTATCCATATACCCAGAGTAGCAACACTTAGAAATTATCCTTATTATGACTACCCTATGAAATTTGGTAAATTAAAGGGTAATATTATGGCAAAGGGACACCTGAAAGCTATCAAACAAAAGCCAGATAGCAATATATCATGTGCTAAGACTATAGCCGAAGAGTTTAAGCAAAATGGTTTTAAACTAAATTACATTCAAAATGGAGTAGATACAGAGAAGTTTTTTCCTCTTGGTGATGCACAGAAGAAAGAGCTAAGAGAAAAGCTAAATATAAACAATGAAAAAAAAGTGTTTATATCTGTAGGTAGTTTGATAGCTCGTAAAGATATGGCTACACTGTTAGAAGGATTTAAAAAATATAACGATGAAAACTCACTATTACTTATAGCAGGCGATGGAGTGGAAAAAGAATCTCTTAAAGAAATAGCAAACGACAATGTACAACTTTTGGGAAATATATCAAATGTAGTAGAGTATCTACAAGTAAGTGACTGTTTTGTCTCTGCATCTCTTGCCGAAGGGTTACCAAATACTGTTCTTGAAGCTATGGCATGTGGACTACCTACAGTATTATCGGATATACCATCACATTTAGAGTTATATGAAGGTGAGAAAGGTAACTTTTTTGAGATAAAAGAAGTTGATAAGTTAGCTAAGCTATTGAATGAAGTTTCTAATGATTTTGAATCACAAAAAGATATATCATTAAGATTAATAAAAGAAAACTTTAGTGCAAAAGCTATGTCTGAAAAATATCAAAGAGTGTATGAGGAGAGGCTTAATGAGTCAATATAGTAGGTTTGAAAGAAAAATCGCTTTCATACTAACAAAGTTTCCTAGTCTAAAATCAAATATAAAGAAGTTCTATCAAAAACTAAATTATATTCGGTATAGAAAGTCATATAGCATGAAAAGTGATTATAAAATCACAAAAATTGGTTCTGAATTTCAAGAGTCATACTTTGGCTATTATGATAAATCACCTATGAATCTAACAAATGAGTATATAATATTTCAAAATACGAATGTATCCACTAAAGGCATGCCTAACTCAATGGTACATGTGGATCTAGTTCTATATGATGTACTTGAGAAGAGTTATGAGGCTATAGGAAAAAGTTATACATATAATTGGCAACAAGGTACAAAGTTGATGTGGATAGATAAGTATAAGTTTATTTATAATGATTTTAATAATATTCAAAAACATTATATTTCAAAGATATATGATTTGGAGTCTAATAAGAGTAGAGTTATTGATTATGCTATTTATGATTGTTACGAAGATAAGTTTGCAATTAGTTTAGACTTTGAAAGATTAGGTGTTGTAAGAAAAGATTATAGTTATAATAATTTAGGTTTAGAAATAAACTGGAATGATAATTCTGATGATGGACTCTACTATATAGATTTACAAAATAATAGCTCTGAATTAATTATAACTATTGACGAGATTATTAACTTTAATCCAAAGGAGACAATGATAGGGGCTAAACATAAATTTAACCATGTAATGATATCGCCAGATGGTACAAAAATGATGTTTATGCATAGATGGTTTTTAACTGATGGCAGAAGATATGATACTCTTTATGTAAGTAATATTAATGGAGGAGAAATTAAAAAGATCTCAGATGATGATATGGTGAGTCACTGTTTTTGGTATGATAATAATAATATTTTTGCATATCTTAGAGATAAAGATATAGGTGATAAGTATTATATGTTAAACATAAACACATTGGATAAAAAAACTGTGGGTCAGGGTGTTATAGATAGTTTCGGTGATGGCCATCCACATGTCCATGGAAAGAAGATAGTGTTTGATACATATCCAGATAAGTCCAGAATGAAAAGCCTTTTTCTGTATGATTATGAAACAAACGAATTATTAAAATTAGGAGAAGTTTTAGAAAGTTTTGATTTTTATGGAGAGACGAGATGTGATTTACACCCAAGGTTTAGCTATGATGGAAAAAAAGTCTTTTTTGACAGTGTTCATGAAGGGACAAGGGGTTTATACATGCTGGACTTAGATAGATGACATTTTCAGTGTTATTATCTATTTATCATAAAGAGAATGTAAACTATTTCAATAAATCTATGAATAGTATTTGGAATGA
>JAYEIM010000225.1:0-2113 GCA_034660095.1 Campylobacterota bacterium
AAGATACTCAGCATACTATACTCAACATACATTTAAGAATAAAAATCAAGACTTAGGTGCTACAGAGATTGGGGTTGATTTGAAAATCCCATTTTTTAACTACAAAAGCTATGATATAGTTCCTTATATATCTGTAGGTGCAGGACAAATAAGTGTATCTCAAGAAGGCTATGAAAATACAAACAATCTATATTTAGATTTTGGTGGTATATATAATATAAATGAGTATTCAGAACTAATTGTAGGTATAAGAGCTTATGATCAAATATCTATAAGTAAAGAGTATGGTTCAGATTTAGACTACAGCTCAACAGGTATTAACCTATCTGTAAATTATTGGTTTTAAGGGGAATATATGTTAAAAACTAAAAATTTAATCATACTACTTTTTATTTTTTTAATAGTAGGATGTGCAGAGTATGAGACTAACTCAAACAATATACCTGTAGCAGATGCAGGAGATAACCAAAATACAAATATAACTGATACAGTATCATTAAATGGTTCAAATAGTAAAGATATAGATGGGGATGATTTAACCTACACTTGGTCTATAGTATCTAAACCAGATGGTAGTAGTGTAGGACTTATAAATGAAAATAATATCGATCCATTCTTCCAACCTGATACAGGTGGAGAATATATCATATCTTTAACTGTAAATGACGGTGAGAATGATTCAAGTGAAGATAGAGTTACAGTAGTTGTAGTAGAAATAAATCTTAAAAATGGTTTAGTGGCACATTATGAATTTGAAGGGAATGCAAACGATAGTAGTGAAAATAGGAATCACGGAACTGAACATGGTGGAGTTACTTATGCTGATGGTGTTATTGGGAATGCTGGGAGTTTTGGAGGCTATGACAATCCAAGTAAGATTTCAATTGCAAATAGTGATAAACTTCAATTTTCTTCAGAAGCAACTTATACTGGTTGGATTAAGATTACAGAACTAGTTAGAATGGATGGATGGGGTTCCAAGGATATAGGTACTTATGGAGGAGGAACTTTTTTTGCTAAAAGCCATGATAGAAATGGAGCAGCATTTAAATATCATGTAAGTAATGAAGGTGTTGGTTCTGCATATATCGCTTCTTATGATGGATGGCAAAAAATTGGCAGAGAAGATGAATCAAAATTTATTTTCAATAAAAATATAAATGATTGGGCATATGTTACTTTAACATTATCAGCTTCTTCAGGAACCAAAATATATATGGACGGTTCTTTATGGAAAACCTCAAGTGGTTCTGTTGATTTTTCTGAAATGAATAATGAGAATTTATATATCGGACAATTTTCTGATAGCTGGTATCCTGTTAAGGGTTTAATTGATGATTTTAGAGTTTATAACCGAATCTTATTAGATTTAGAAATCCAAGAATTATATAATTTAGGGCAATAAATATATGCAATGTAGTTAGTAAACCTTAAAGTTAAGTTAATCTTAAGGTGTATTGTTTGGGTGGTTGGATAGTTTAGATGATACCAGAGTTGGTTTTCTGATTTTGAAAGTCAAGTGTGTATTTTTAATCCCAGTGCAAAACTCCTCTAGTGAGGTCACTTTTGGAGTAAAAATAAGATTTGTGCTATATTGCCAAGTGCAGGGAACCGCAACAACAGCTCAGGTTCTTTGAACAATCAGGGCTCTAACGGTAACATCTGGTCAAGTTCAGTGAATGGTTCGAACTCAGAGAACTTGAACTTCAACAGTAGCAGTGCGAACAGCAACAACAACAATCGTGCGAACGGTCAATCGGTTCGTTGCCTGAGGGAAGAGAAACATAAAGAATAAAGGTAAAAAGCAAGGATATATTATCTTTGCTTTTTATATCAAAGGTATTGAGTTGGATCTATTTACTTTAGCAAATAAACAAAACGATCAGTATCTACTTGAAGAGATTTTTAGAGCTTACAAAGATGCACGAAAAAACAAACGCAATAAAAGAGCTTCTTTAGAGTTTGAATACAACCACGAATCAGAACTTATGATTTAATGAAAAATTTGGGGGTCTAAACACCCTTATTTAAAAAATTATTTTCCATAATTTACTAAGTAAAAATCAACTATTTTAATCTTCAATCCTTTATTAAATCCATTATGTATATTCAT
>JAYEIM010000226.1:0-2108 GCA_034660095.1 Campylobacterota bacterium
AACCATATCTTAAGAAAAATTGCAAAAAGAGTTTTTGTATATTTTCCTACATTAAAATTAAAACTAATTGAACTACGAGATGGTGGTTATGTTCAAGCTAGTAGTAAGCAGTACATTAACAAAAATAACTTTTTAGATTTTATTAAAAAAGATATAGAATCAAAAAGAGATAATTTCAAAGGGGATTAAATTGACAATTTATATTGATATTTCAATTTTGGAAAAAAATAGAGCAAATACAGGAATACAAAGAGTTTTAAAAGAGTTTGTACAAAGGGTAGTTTTTAACGATAATGATTCATATACTTTTAAAATTTTAGCATATAATTGGGATTCTAAAAATATGGAATTGTTAGGTATTCAAGAGGTGAAGTCATTTCTAAAAGAAACAGCAAGCTTTCAATTTGAAAAAAATAATCCAATAGATTTAAAAACAATAAAAGTTAATGAAACAACAATATTTCTTGATATGGACTCACCATGGTATGCTCCAATATCAAGAGATCAACTATATCCAACATTAAAAGAGAATGGTTTTTTAATTTTTAATTTTATTTATGACTTAGTCCCTATAATATTACCCGAGTATGCTCATCCAAATACAGTAAAAATTTTTAAACCATTTTTGGATGCAGTTTATAGATACAGTGATACTGTACTTTTTGACTCTTTATCTGCTAATAATGATTTTATTGATTATAAAAACTCATTAAATATCACTAGAGATATCCCCTCAAGAGTTGTAGGATTAGGTTCTGACTTCTTTAAATCAACACTTAAAATAAATGATAACTATATAAACAATATACTAGAAAAGAAGTATATTCTTTTTGTAGGTACAATAGAACCAAGGAAAAACCAAGAAAATGTTTTGGATGCTTTTGAAATACTATCAGAAAAATATCCTGATTTAAACCTTGTATTTATAGGTAAAAATGGTTGGAAAGTTGAGAACTTAATTCATAAAATAAAAAATCACCCTTTAAAAGAGAAACAACTTTTTTGGCTAAATAACATAGATGATGATACCTTAAGTTATTTTTATCAAAATGCTTTTATAGTAACTTATCTTTCTAAGTATGAGGGATATGGATTACCAATAGCAGAATCGTTAGGTTATGGAAATATAACAATTGCATCAAAAAATAGCTCTATGTATGAAGTTGCACATGATACTGCTGATTATATCTCATATAATACGCAAAATGAATTAATAGATATAATATCTTTATATTGTGATAATATTAATTTATATAATTTAAAAAAAGAGTATATAAAAGATAATTTTAAAATAACAACATGGGACACATTTTCAAACTCTATTTTTACAATTTTTGATAATTTTGAACAATCAATATATTTGACACAAAACCATTTGAAAAAACTACAGTTTGTATTTATAAGTATAGAGATAGATAGTATAAAAGGTACAGTAGAAGCATGTGATAAATATGTAGATTTTATAAAAGAGTATATTGTTATAACTGCACCTAAGTTTATCTCTAAATTTGAAAACATAACAACAAAAAACAAAATAACAATCATTGATGAAACAACAATTCTAAAAGAGTATAAAGATGGATTCTCAAAAAGAGACCATGTAAGTAAAAACTGGATTTTAAGAACATCTTTATTGAATATTGAAAATTTAGATGATGAATTTATAATGTTAGATGATGACAATAGACCGTTAAAAAAGATAACTATAGATAAATATATCACAAAAGAGGGGAGATACAATGGATACTATTTTCATAATCTTTTAGAGTGGAACCATAAGGGTACAGAGTACGATATTGGTCAACAAAATATGAAAAAGATAATTGCAAATGAAAACTATGAGCTTTTGTCATACTCGTCTCATGCACCTCAAATTATAAATAAAAAAATATTTAAAGAGGCAACTGATAAATTTTTTAAAATAGGTTTAACTACACCTATTGATGAGTGGAGTATATATTTTAATTATGCTGTTTCAAGATACCCATATGCATTTAATAAAAAAGTATTTGAAACATTAAACTGGCCAGCAAATCCATATCAATGGGATTATCCATATTCTCAAACTGAAATATCATTTGAAAATTATTATAAAGAGATATATGACA
>JAYEIM010000227.1:0-10563 GCA_034660095.1 Campylobacterota bacterium
TCACCAAGTAATATTATACCTTGAGCCTTATTAATCAAAGAGTGCTTAGGATCATATCTATTTGTTATCTCTTTCCCAGGCTCTAGTGAAGATATGATTGATTTACCAACTATTTGCCTACCCGGCTTTCCATCTTTTTCTATAGTTCTAATACCCCACATATCATGAAATACAATCGGTTCATTATTTTTATCTCCAATATATAACATCACATGACCCTTTAGATATATTAAACTCAAAAATGGTTTTCCGATATCTATAATTAACTTTTTCTTCTCATTATTTGTTAATTTGTCAAATGAGATATATTTTCCATTTAACACTTGACCAGATGAGTTTCTCTCTAGGTAAATACCAAATATTGAGAAAAAATCTCTTGTCATAGATGAACAATCTCTAGTATTGTGTAACCCGCCCCAACCATACTCTTCACCTAAAAGTTTTGAAGTTATTTTTGTAATATTTTTAGCTGTAAATGATAGTGGTTTTTTTGCAATATTTTTATCTTTAATATACACTGTAGAGATATAACCATTAAATGTTTCACCCCTACTTATAACCATATATTTATTTGAAGTAGTTTTAGGAAAAATTGTTCCAAGTTTTATGATATCTTTAAAAACACCTTTTTTATATATTGCAAAGTTATCATTTGTAGCTATGAAATAGTTACTGTTTTTAAATGTTATTATAGTTTTTTTATCTACAAATGCTATATCTTTTATACTAATCCATCCAACTGTAAAGTTAGACTCAACAAATACCCAAGCTTTATCTTTTGAAAAATGTGATATAAACAGTGGGTTGTTTATCTTAATTGCAGAGTTTTGGTTATAGTCAAAAGGAAATCCTTCCCCTGCAACTTTTGGGTCTAGAAACATAGGCTTTGAAGTTGGAAATACCCTTAAACTACTATTTCGTATAGTGATTGCATTTTGTTTTATAGTATTGTATTCTTGAAAGTTAGAATTATCTATCCATCTTTGAAATATCCTTTTTTTAATAACTCTATAGTTTTGCCCATACATTGTTTTATCTTTATATAAAAATGCCCATGTTGATTCCTCTTTTGATCTACTTATATTTTTTAGATTCCAAGGTTTAAAATATCTTTTGTTAAATTGCTTATTATAAATTAATTGATTTTTTTTACTTAAACCTTTAATATTTAATATGTAGTGCGATGGATTTTGAGATATAGTTTTTAGATCACTAATTATATATTCAATTTGAATCTTTGGTTTTACCTCTATAGGTATTTTTTTTGCATACTCTTTGTTTGTACAAGATATAAATATTAGTGGTATAAAAATATAAAATAGATACTTAAAAAGCATGTAATGTAATTTGTTTTAGCATAATTTGTTCTTTTTTATAGAATGATATCATAATTATATTATGATTTTAAAACAAGCACCATTATTAATATTTTCAACCTCAATACTAGCTCCAATTTTATCTACAATTTGTTTTGTCATATAAAGACCGATTCCAGTACCTTTGCCTTCCTCTTTTGTAGTAAAGTTAGCTTCAAATATATTACCTATAATATTAGCTGGAATTCCACCTGCATTATCTATAATTTTAAATATAGTTTTATCTGCATTTGTTACTATATCAAATACAACTTCTCTATTTTCTTTATCTATATTATTATCATTAAAAGCATCTTTTGCATTATTTACAATATTTATAATAACATGTTTAAATTCACTTGAATTTACTTTTATTACTGCCGTATCATTTCCAGTTATATTTGTTTTTATGCTGTTTTTTATTAAATCATCTTGCATTAATAAAATAGAAGAATCTAAAATAGCCTTTAAAGGTATCTCTTCAATTTTAGAATTTGGTCTAAAAAATGATCTAAATTCATTTATAGTATTTGTTAAGTGTACTATTTGTTTATCGCTACTGGTTGCAGTCTCTTCTATTTTTTCATCTGTTAATTGATTAAAATCTAAATCCATCTTCATAATTTGAAGTTTCATCTTAATTATTCCGATTGGTTGCATCCATTGGTGTGCAATAGAATCTATCATCTCTCCCATCGCTGCCATTTTTGATTGTTGAAAAAGCATAATATCTTTTGTTCTTAAATCTTCAACTGCATTATCTACTTCAAGCTGAAGGTTATTATTTAAATTTTCCAATTGTAGTTTATCTTCAAGTGAATTAACTATTGCAATAAAAGCATCTTTAGAGGGAAGTAGTGTAAGTGATAACTCTAAATGTACTATTTGATTCTCTTTAGTTATACACTCTTTTCTTACTTTTGATACATAACCTTCTTTGATTGCTTTTTTGATAATTTGCTTAGCTATCTCTTTTGTGTTTTTAGTACTTAATTCTAAACAATTTAAATTTAACAATTCATCTTTTGAATAGCCTAATAATTTACTATAAATATTATTTACCTCTAAAAAGTTACCATTTAAATCCATTAAAGCAATTCCACTATCAGCTTCTTCAAATATTGCTTTTAATTTTTTATTATTAGTTTTTATATTGTTTTTATAAATTGATTCTTTATAGATATATACCATAACAATAGCTATAAATAAAATAAGTAAAGATAAAATGGTGATAAAGTCTTTAGTTTTATTGTGAATATAATTAGCATCACTTCTAGCAATAAATATACCAACCACTTTTTTGCTTATGGGGTTTTTAACCTTTATAAATGTCATAATCTCTTTTCTAACATCATCATAAGTAGAAAATGATTTATTGGTTAAACCATAATCATTTATAAGTTTTTGAGTATTTTTAGATAACGGCTCTCTTTTTTTTATATTTATATGTTTTGCAATCTCATCTATCATCTTTTTTTCAAGATAAAATTTTTTAAATGGAGATTGTACATAATTACTTTTCTCACTTTTAAATACTTTTTGATCAACTTTTTCTTTAAGAATCATAAAATTTGAGATCACTTTATAGTTATCCATAAACTCAATATTCATAGCCAATGTTGAGAAAGAAACTTCTACACTTCCAATATGCTTCTTTTTATAAAATAAAGGAAATACAAATCTATAACCATTATATATTCTACCCTCTTCAAAACCATCTATTTGTTTTTTATTTTCATTTACATACTTTACAGTTTCTCTAGTGTTAGTTAAGTTATCACCATATTTATTTGGTCTATGAAATCTTAAAAAACTTTCATTGTTTGGTAGGTGAAAATGCAGTTGTTTGATATTGTATTGTTTTAAAAGTGAATATGTATCTTTTAGATGATTGTGTAGTTGTTCTCTATCTCTATCTTTAAATATTTTAGCTACTTCTAAAGTATCTATTTTTGTATTAAATATAACTTCTGATAATTTTTGATACTCTTTATATAATACATAATAATTTTGACTAAATTGTTTTGTTTTTGTATTTAGATGTTGTTGTAACTTTTGGTTTTTTTCATAGTTTAGTAGGATATAAGATATTGTTGATAATAATATAAATATCAAACTAAATAGTATACTTTTTTTCATAATATGTTCTTTATAAATTATTTTATAACTATATAAAAGTTATAGTTTAAATTAACTTTAAATTATAACTTAATTAATCTTTAAAAGTTATTTATATAATATATTATCAATTCTCTTTTCTCATATAAATAATTCTATAAAGCATTGGTACATAGTAAAGATTTAAAATAGTTGCAAATAATATACCAAAACCAAGTGCTACTGCCATTGGTTGCAATATAAGAGATTGTCCTGATGCAAAAAATATAAGTGTGCTAAGTCCTAAAATTGTTGTAAGTGATGTAAGTAAAATAGGGCGGAGTCTAAGCATCGCAAATTCTTTCATCTCATCTAATGTTTTAGCTTTTCTTATAAAATCCATCATAATAATACCATCATTTACAATAACTCCTGCAAGTCCAACTATACCAATAAGTCCAGGCATAGTAAGGTTTAGTCCCATTATGAAATGTCCTATTAATACACCTAAAATAGATAATGGAATAGTGCTTAAAATTATAAATGATTTTACAATACTATCAAACATCCATACTAAAGATATAAAAATAAGAACTAACGCAATTAAAAAAGCTTCAGTCATCTCTTTTTTTACCGTTTCATTCTCTTTTTGCTCCCCTTTAATATCTATTTTTATAGTTTTTTCTAAGCTATCTAATGTAGGTTGTAATATCTTATATACCTCTTCGCTTGTGATATCATTTAGTGAAGCTGTTATACTTTGTATTCTTACACCATTTTCTTTAAATATTTGACTAAGACTTGGTATCTCTTTAAATGTTACTATATCTTTTAGTAGTACTTTTTGTACATTTTGTGATGTGTTTGGTATATTTACTTCAAAATTATTTAACGATATCTTTTTATCTTTATTGGTACTTTGAAATACAATATCTACAATACCGCTATCATCATACATTTTACTAAATGCCCCTTTGAAATAATATGGTTTTAAAATATTTACTATATTTGTTTCGTTAAATCCTAAAGTTTGTCCATAACTATTGATACTAAATTTTAAATCTAAATTTCCTAGAAGTATATCATCTGCAATATTACTAACACCATCTATCTCATCAAGTTTTGTTTTTATCAATTTAATTGCATCATAAACTTCTGTGTTATTTGTACCACTTAGAGCTAGCTCAATATCATACTTTACTATTCCTGCTCCTGGTACATATATCTTTATCTCATCATAAGTTGATGATGTTAATTCATCTTTTAGTGTATCTGATAATTGATTTGCAATTGTTTGTGCTGGTTGTTGTCGTGTCATATCTGTATCATCATATTTTGGGCTTAAAATTGGATTTATATAGATATCAAAAAAGTTTGATGCGGCTCTTTCTTGAAGATTTATAAATAGATGAAAATAAAACTCCTCATTTTGTGGTAGTTGTTTACCATCAAGCTTTAACCCAATAACAGAGCTAATAGAATCTATCTCATCTCCTAGTTCAAAATTTTTAAGTATTTTTTGTTCAAGTTTTGTGATGATTTTTTCAGTTTCTTTGATACTATGTCCAACTCCAACTGAACCAGATATATAAACTTGTGTAGTATCAAATTTTGGCATAAATTCAAATTTTAATATTTTTAATAATCCAACAGTTCCAAAGATAATAGTACCTACAAGAATAATAATAGATAAATATTTCCATTTTAAAGTAAAGTTTAATATAGTTTTATATATTTGTTTATTTTTATCCCAAAAAGCATCAGATTTTTTACCATCTTTGTTTGCTTTGAAAGTGTGTTTTGCATGAAGTGGTAAAAAGAAAAAAGCTTCAACCAAAGAACTAAGCAACAATACACTTATCATAATAGGTAAAATACGCATAAACATACCAGTTTCACCACTCATCATAAGTATCGGTAAAAATGCAAATATTGTTGTGGCAGTTGCAGTTAAAACAGCTGGATACATCTCAACAGCTCCATCAATAGCAGCTGTCATTTTATCTTTTCCCATCTCAATATGTCGATATATATTTTCACCAACAACAATTGCTTCATCTACAAGCATACCAAGAGCTAACAATGCACCTAAAAGTGAAAGCATATTTAAACTATACCCTAAAGTTTCAGCACTTATAAGCCCTATCATAAAACTTGTTGGTATTCCAATAGCTACAACAAATGCAATTCTTACATTTATAAAAAAGAATAGTGCTATTGATAGTAAAATAATTCCAAATAATATATTTGATACAACAGTATTCAGTCTATTTTTAATCCAAACAGAAGTATCTGTATAAGTATCAAATTTAATATCTTTATATTTTACTTGCTCCTGTTTTAATATCTCTTTTATCTGTTTTACTAATGCTATTGCATCTCCTTGGGTACCTTTGTTTATCCCTATTGCAATATTTGGTTTACCATTAAAATGTGATATATTATTTACATCTGCTAAAGTATATGAGATATCTGCAACATCTTTTAGATATATTTTTTTGCCACCAATATTTAAAATAGTATTGTTTAAGTTTGATAAATCTTTTTCCCCATTTTGACTACTTAGATAATAGTGAGTTCCTATATCTTTTAAAATACCAGCTGGGAATATAGAACTTAATTGACTAATAGCAGATATTACAGCACTTTTATCAAGTCCGTAAGCATCTATCTTGGTTTCATTGAAAGTTATAAGTAACTCTTTGTCACTATCGCCCCAAATAGTTATACTACTTAAATCCCCTAAATGATTTAGTCTATCTTTTATTGTTGTAGCTACCTCTATTAGCTGCTCTTTTGTTTTATCTCCAAAAATTGCAACTGTGATTAAAGGGAAAGAGTGGACAACCTCTTTTACAATAGGCTCTTCCATATCAGATGGTAAGTTTGATTTTGTTTTAGAAACTATATCTTTAATATCATCTAAAACATCGCCAACTTTTTCACCTCTTTTTAAATCAACTTGAATATTGAAAAAACCAGATTTTACAATAGTTGATATTGTATCAGCTTCATTTACACTTGCTAGATCATCTTCTATTTTAGATACAGCCATAAGGTCAAGCATATCGCTACTAGCCCCCACATAACTACCTGTAATAGAAACCGCATCAAGAGCAGATGGTGGAAATATCTCTTTTGGTATTTTGAAATAAGAAAATACAGAAAGCATAAATATAAATAGTAGTAACATATAGTTTAAGATTGGTTTTTCTAAACCAAATTTTATAATCGATTTTATCATGATGGTATTATACTATTTTAAATATATATTTGCTATATTATGAATTATTAAAAAAGGTTATAGATGAAAATAGATATGAGTAAAAGTTCAACGGTTTCAACACTAGCTTATATAGCTATTATAATTACAGCTTTAAAACTAGGAAGTAGTATTATATTGCCATTTTTGATGGCATTCTTTCTTTTTATAATTTTTTTACCACTTGCAAATAAGCTAAATAAATTTAAAATACCAAATATTATAACATCATTGATTATTTTAACTATTATCATATTTATCATTTTTTTACTTGTTACATTTTTAATAACATCTAGCAATGATATATTAAAGCATATTCCGATGTATCAAGATAAATTCAACGAGCTGAGTCCTCAACTTGTTGCTTTTTTTGAACAGTTTAATATCTCTTTAGAAAAAACAAATGTTATTAGTTATATAGAACCAGCAAAAGTTTTTAACTATACAACTACATTTTTTCAAGGTATGGGAAATATAGTAGTAAATATATTTCTTACTTTAGTATTGGTTATGTTCTTACTGTTTGAATCAAATATTATATTTCAAAAAGCATTTTACTTTACAAAACAAGAGCATCATCAAGAAAAGCTAGAGTTGTTTTTAAAAAGTATTAGTAGATATTTTGTACTTAAAACATTTACATCATTACTTACTGCTGTTGTAGTATGGATTATGCTTGAATATTTTAATTTACAACACGCATTCTTATTTGCTGTTTTAGTATTTATCTTAAATTATATACCAAGTGTTGGTTCAATATTGGCTTCGTTTCCTCCTCTATTTGTCGCATTGCTTCAGTTAAATTTAGTTGATACTATTAGTATAGCTTTAGGATATTTAGTAATAAATATTTTTATTGGTAGTTTTCTTGATCCTAAGATTATGGGGAAAGATTTAGGACTATCAACATTTATTGTATTTATCTCTATGGTAATATGGGGATGGATATTTGGTCCTTTAGGTATGTTTTTGGCAGTACCTTTGACAATAATGGTAAAAATAATTTGTGACAATAGTGAACACTATCATTGGGTTTCTATAATTTTAAGTGATAATATTATAGAAAATAAAGCGAAATATATAAAATAATCTAACTACTTTTTAATAAACTTATCTAAATTTAAGGTATAGTTATATACTATCTAAAAAAAGAACGACTGATGGTCGGTCATTAATTATTTAGGAGACTACTTTGGCAATAATTGTAGATAAAGTTCAAAAAAGAAAAGATGTAGCATTAGCTTGTAAAGACCTATTTGTTCAAAATGGCATAAAAGACTTAACAATTTCACAAATAGCACAAACAGCAGGTATTGGTAAAGGTTCATTGTATGATTACTTTAAAAATAAAGATGATGTAGTATTTGAAATTGTTGATATATTATTACATGAACACAATTTAATAAAAGAGGAAAGAATTCTTACAGCCACAACAACTAAAGAAAAAGTAAAAATATTTTTTAATATATTTTATGATAGTAAGGATGTAGAGTTAAGACAACTTTATAAAGAGTTTATATCAATAAGTTTAGTTACTCCAGAAGAGGCAATGATAGAACATCATACTGAATGTTTTGAAAATTATTATACCTGGCTTGAAAATATTTTAAAAGATGGAATAGAAAAAAAAGAGATTATACCTAGTACTTTAAAGCTTGCAAAAGGATTGTTTGTATTGGGTGATGGGATATTTATAGCTAGTTCTGTTACAAACTCTATAGAAAATGTTCAAAAGGAGATAGATGACTATATTGATGCTTTATTTGAACTAATTGAGGTAAAAGATGATGATTAAAAGTAAATTATTATATTTAGTAGTTCCTGTATTAATTTATGCAGATAGTTTACAAGAGTTATTAAGTTTTGCTACTCTAAATAATAATTTTGTTGTGTCTAAAAGTTTGACAGAACAATCTAAACAATCAGAATTAGACTCTACAAAAAGTTTAAATCAACCAACTATTGATATAGGTGGGAGCTATCAAAGATTAGATGAACGAACACCTATGATGGCAGGCGATATATATAGTGGTTATGCAAAAATATCTTATGATATTTATGATGGTGGTAAAAAGTCATCTTTAATAAAACAAAAAACTGATGATCTACAATCATCAATTTTTGATTCACAAGCTTTTAAAAAAAGTTTGAGTTTACAGATAGTTCAAGAGTTTTTTACAATTAAAAATATAGATTCATCTATTTTGTCTTTGGAAGAGGAGCGAATATCTCTTAAAGCACAACTTAAAAGGGTTCAAAAATTCTATGAAGCTAAACTTTCAACAAAAGATGAAGTAGATAAACTACAATCAGCCTACGATATGAATAGTTATAGTATTGAATCTTTAAAATTTCAAAGATTAACAACTTTTCAATCTTTAGAGTTAAAAGTAGGAAAAAGTATAGATAGTTTAGATGATGTTAAATTTATAAAACAGTTAAATATAGATATCGAAGAGAATGACACTATTAAATCTTTAAAGGCAAAACAAAGTTCATTAAATAATCTTGCAAACTCTTTAGATAGTGCATATTTGCCAAAAGTAAATATATCTGATACATATAATATAAATAGCTATAGTCGAACAGATGCACAACATCCCGACGGTTTGGATAATCAAAATAAATTTATGTTAAGTTTAAATTTAAGACTTTATGATGGTGGGACAATCTCAAAAAATAAACAAGCTATTATTATAAATTCAAAATCATTAAATAGTCAAATAGAGTATAAAATTAAAGAGCAAAATATGTTATATAACCTATCGGTTTCAAGAATAAGTACAAGTGAATTGAAAATAAAAAGTGCATCTAGTGCTTTAAAATCAGCCTCTAGTGCATATCTTACAATAGATGAAAAATATAAAGCTGGTATAGTTGACAATGTAGTTTATCTTGATGCATTAAGTGTAAAAACAGATGCAACAGCATTGTACAAAAGAAGTTTAAATGATTTAGAAGTTGCATATGCAATATATTATTATTATGCAGGAAAAAATATTGGGGAGTTTATAAAGTGAGAAAGTTAATATTAGGTATATGGTTACTAGTTACTACATTAAGTGCAAATGAAATTTATGCAACATTTAATATAGAAGCTACAAAAAATGCTAAATTAGCATTTAGTAGTAGTGGAATAGTTAAGGATGTATTGGTTGATATTGGAAGTGTTATAAAAAAAGGTGATAGTTTAGCTACATTGGAAAATGATGATTTAAAAGCTATGTTAAATATCTCTAAAACAGCAGTTAAATATGCTAAGTTAGATTATGATAGACAATTAAAAGTTAAACATATGATAGATAAATCTAAATTTGATCAATATGCCTATAAATATGAAAATGCAAAAGCTCAATTAAAGTATCAGCAATCATTGTTTAATAAAACTATTTTAAAAAGTCCTTTTGATGGTGTGATTTATGAAAAATTAATTGAATCAGGCGATGTAGTAAGTGGTCAAATGATAACAGTAGTTCTTAAAATACAGAGTAAAAATAAAAGAAAATTAGTATTGGAATTTGATCAAAAATATCATAGTAGTATAAAAATTGGAGATACTTTTAATTATAAAATAGATGGAGATAAAAAACAATATAAAGGAACTATATCCAAAGTATATCCTTATGTAAATAGTAAAACTAGAAAAATAAAAGCAGAAGTTGAAACAAAAGACTTTATTGTTGGTTTATTTGGTGATGGATATATCACAACTACTAAATAGGAGATAATTTATGTATAAATTTGCGATAAATAGACCCATAACAACACTTATGGGAGTACTTACTTTTATAGTTTTTGGACTGATGTCTTACAAAACTATGCCTATAAATCTTTTCCCAAATGTTGACT
>JAYEIM010000228.1:0-10539 GCA_034660095.1 Campylobacterota bacterium
CTCAAACAATCTTCAAATCAGTTATAACTGCCCTATTTTTAAGAGAAATCCAAACACGTTTTGGTACAAAAAGTCTTGGATACTTTTGGGCTATTTTTGACGCTATGCTTATGGTTTTGGTTTTTGCAGGTTTAAAATCCGCTATATCTGAAAACTCTATGCCCGGTGTTGACTTTCCTGTTTTTTTGGCTACTGGATTTCTTGCTTTTTTTCTTTGGAAAAATATCGTAGGTAAATCTATGGGAGCGTTTAGTTCAAACACAGCTCTTTTTAACTACAAACAAGTAAAACCCATAGACACCATCATAAGCCGTTTTTTGATAGAAGTACTTGTAAGTAGTATGGCAACTTTTGTTTTTTTAGCTATAGGTCTCTATTTTGATTTTGACGTAGCTATTGAAAATTTTAACATGGTTATGCTTGCCGTTGTTTGGCTCTCGATTTTTGGGTTTTCCATAGGCCTTTTTACTGCTGTAGTCGGAACCTTTTACGAAACCTTTACAAAAATAGTTAACGTCGTTATGACTCCACTACTCTTTGTCTCTGCACTCATGTACACAGTGGACTCCCTTCCTCCTATGCTTAGAGAGATAGTTTTATACAATCCTCTTGTGCACTTCATAGAGATGATACATGGCAACTATTTTAGTGTTTTAAACACACAGTATGTAGATTATGAGTACATGTTTTACTGGACGTTTATACCTCTGTTTTTAGGACTCTACTTCTATACTAAAGCAGAAAAAAAGATAGTATCTTCAAGATGATAGAGTTAAGAGATGTAACCAAGTTTTACAAAACCTCAAAGGGAAAAAGGTATGTTTTGAAAAATGTAAACCAAATCATACCTTCACATGTAAACGTAGGAATCCTTGGACGAAATGGTGCAGGAAAATCAACTCTTCTGAGGATGCTGGGAGGTATTGACTTTCCTAACTCTGGTAGTATCTCTTCAGATAAAACTTTTTCTTGGCCTATGGGTCTAGCAGGTGGATTTCAGGGATCGATGACAGGCAGGCAAAATGTAAAATTTGTTTGTCGTATATATGGAAAAAGCGATATAGAGATAGATGAGGCTATAAAATCGGTACAAGATTTTTCAGAACTTGGAGATTATTTTGATATGCCTATAAAAATCTACTCTTCAGGTATGAAGTCTCGTCTAAGCTTTGGCTTAAGTCTCTTTTTTGATTTTGATTATCTCATCATAGATGAAACGCTATCTGTTGGAGATAAAAACTTTCAAGTCAAATCAAAAGCGGCTTTAAGAAAAAAAATAGAAAACTGTAACGTTTTACTTGTTAGCCACTCTATGCCTATACTCAAAGAGATTTGTCATGCTGGCATAGTTGTGCATGCTGGGCAAATGTACTATTTTGATAATATAGATGATGCTATAAAAACTTATGATAAAATAAACAAACAATAATAATATGGAAAAAAATGATTAAAAAATTTATACAGCTGTTTTGGTACGAAAAAAGAGATAAAACACAGGAGCATAGAACATTTTCTAAGTCATATGCTCGCTTTTCTAAGCACGGGTTTTCTGGCATGAGAAATAGACTTGACAAAGACTATATGAAACTCGAAGAAGATATCATAATTAGTTCTCAACTAGAAAAACGCTACTCAACACTAAGAACAAGACTCTTTTTTGTTACCCTTTTTCTATTTGCACTCACTTACGCTATGTTTATAAAAGCAGAACTATACGAGTCAAAAACTGCTTTAATGGTTCGTGACTTAAGCTCTTCTTCTCCAACTGCCAATTTAGGTTTAAGTATTTTGGGTGCTGGTTCAAACTCTCAGCTACAAGACTCTATGGTTGTACAAGAGTATCTACTCTCCTTAGATATGTTTTTACTTTTAGATAAGGAATTTGGACTTATAGAACACTACAAAAGTGATGAACTTGACTTCATTGAGCGTTTATCTTCAGATGCTACTATGGAAAAGACTTTAGAGTTCTATCAAAAACGTCTTCTTATTAACTATGATGAAGTCTCTGCAATTTTGCATCTTGCGTACTCTCATACTAACCCTAAAACTGCTCAAGATATTTTACAGTTTATGGTTAATCGTGTTGAGTTAGAGTTAAATGAGTTTAACCGCAGAAAAGCAAAAAAACAGTTAGCTTTCATAGAGACAGAACACAATAAAAATAAAAAAAAGATGTACAACTCTTCTGCTATACTAGAAAAGTATCAAAACGTGCACTTACTTTTAGATCCAAGCAACAAGGCAACATCTTCTGTCGCTATAATTGCGAATCTTGAAGCTACACTAACTCAAAAACGGATAGAGTATAAAACGAAAAACAGCTACCTAAATGCGAATAACTATGAAATAAAAACTCTAAAAACAGAGATAAAAGAGACTGAACGCTCTTTAGCAAATGCAAAAAGAAACCTAACAGGCAAAAGTAAAGATAGACTCAATAAAATTCTTTTTGAATATGAAAAATTAAAAATGCAACTAGAGTTTGATACAGAGGTATACAAAAATGCTCTTATACAGCTTGAAACAACAAAACTTGATGTTCTAAAAGAAGCTAAGACGCTAAGTATAGTTAGTAAGCCAAATTTACCAGATGGATATACATATCCTAATAAGCCAAAAGTGTTTATAACTTTAGTTATCGTTATGCTACTAATGTATGGTATATTTTCGATGCTAGGTGCTATAATTAGAGACCATAAGGAATAAAAATAATGATAAAAAAAATACTGCTAACTTTACTACTAAGTACAACTCTCTTTGGAGTTGAGCTTTCAAATCTAACAGACACTTCATCTAGAGATGCTAATAGTTCCTATATGCAAGAGTCTACTATGGTATTTGGCTATAACCTGTTTAATGGTAGCTTTTCCAAAAATACTCAACATCGTTATAATCCTGAGTACCTTATAAGCATAGGTGATACTATAAATCTAAAGATGTGGGGTGCATTTGAGTTTGAAGCTAAAACTACTGTTGACTCTCAAGGAAATGTTTTTATACCTAAGGTTGGTACGGTGAACATACTTGGCATTAGAAACGATAAACTAAGTCACAGCATAGAGAGTGCTGTAAAAAAAGTATACAAAAAAAGTGTTTTTATCTATGCTGATTTAGAGTCTTACCAACCTGTTAGTATTTTTGTGACTGGTGCAGTAAATAAGCCTGGTCTCTACGAAGGACTCTCCTCAGACTCTGTCATACAGTTCATAGATAAAGCAAAAGGTATTGACTCTAAAAGTGGAAGCTATAGAAAAATCAAAGTTCTTCGTCAAAATCAAGAGATTTACAATGTAGATTTGTATGAGTTTTTACTCAGTGGTTCACTCAAACTTTTTCAATTTCACATGGGCGATGTAGTTGTTGTAGAGAGTGTTGAGAACTACATAGAGGTCACAGGGGATGTTAAAAGACCTTATAGATTTGAGATGATTGAAAACAGAGTAACTTTAGGGGATGTTTTAAGGGTTGTACTTCCCAATCCTACTCTTACAAACTTTACTGTTACAAAATATAGCCAAGATAACGAGCAGAGCATAGCTATATATGCCATTAAAGACAATTTAGATATGGTTATTTATGCGGGTGAGAGTGTGAATTTTATTCCTGATCACAACTCAAAAAATATTCAGATTGAGATAAGTGGAGAACACTCAAACATTCATAACATTGTTGTTCAAAAGGGGACATCCCTTCAAGAGGTATTTGACACTATTAATTTAACAGATATGTCAGATGCTTCATCTTTTCAACTTTACAGAAAAAGTATAGCTATGGAGCAGAAAAAACTACTCGATGCTCAACTAAATGATTTAGAAGCTAAAACATTAACTGCTGGTTCACTCACAACAGAAGAGGCAACTATACGTAAACAAGAGGCAGAACTTGTTTTAAACTTTATAGAGAGAGCCAAACAAGTAGAACCAAAAGGTCAAGTAGTTATAAATAAAGATAGTAATCTATCTAACATATTTTTAGAAGATGGTGACAATATTTACATACCAAAAAAGAGTCATATGGTTATAGTTCAGGGTGAAGTCATGCTTCCTGGTGCTCAAACTTATGTAGAAGGTATGAGTTTTGATGAGTATATAGACTCATGTGGTGGATACAGCTTTAGAGCTAATGATGAAAATATACTAATCATTCAAAAAAATGGAAAAGTATCAACATATGATGCTTCTTCAATGTTTGGAGAGGAGTATAAAATCAATCCAGGTGACTCTATTTTAGTACTTGGTAAAGTAGATACTAAATACTTGCAAGTAGTAAAAGACATAACTCAAATCGTTTATCAGCTAGCGATAGGTGCAGCTGTTGTTCTGAGGTATTAAGGATCAAATTTTAAAGTAGGAAGTCGCCCATAAAAACTACCGTTTAGCTGGGTATTTTCTATGAGGTACAACCTGTACTTTTGTAGTAGTTCCTTATCCGGTATGTATTGGCTATGCCAGAACTCTTCAAGTTGCATTCCTTTACAAGTTAAACCTTCAATATCATAAATAGCACTACCAAGAGTTATAGTTGGCGTTTCATGGTAGAGCGATGAGAGTCCTACTGTACTGTTGATAGTAATTGTGCCTTTTGCATTTTTTAAAAGTGTTGGTAGATGTGTATCATGAAGTACTAAAACCTTATCTTCTATATCAAACACTCTCACCTGTTCCATAATAAAATCTGTATAATTTTTTCTACCTCTATCCACTGGGTGATGCTTAAAAACAAGTACGTCATCTATATCTGCCTGGGAAAAAGAATCAATGACTTCAATAATAAACTTCTCAATAGATCTATATCCGGAGTGCTCTAAAACTTGGAAGTCATTATATGTTTGCAATGCTACAAAAAAATACTTTTTTGATAGTTCATTTTTAATAATTTCTAAATATTTTTTCTCATACAAAGGGTAAAAAATCTTTCTTACAAAACTTCTTATTCCATAAAAAGCTTCTTTGATAGCTGAAAAGTCTCTGTGATGTATATAATTTGGGTACCTAAAGTGAAAAATATTTGCTATAAGATAATAAGTTGTAGCACTAGCTACCATACTTGACTGATTATAGTTCGTATCTTTTGGTTTCTCTTCATTTTGTATTGTAATTTTTTTATAAAAATCTGCATCACGACTGATATGGCTAAAGTCATTTACACCATACCTTTCCATAGTAATATAATTAGGTCGTATATAACCCTCTTCAAAAACAAATACTTCTATATCTAAACTTTTTGCAACCTCTATAGAAACACGTTGGTAAAACCGACAATCACCAAATAGAAAAATCTTATCAATTTTTTCTTGTTGTAAAAATTGTTCTATAAAAGATTTATAATTATCTCTCGTATCCCTATATGGAATGTAATTATGATGATTTGAGAAAAAACTATCACCAGCATTAAAACCTATCTTATGAGTTTTTGCACCATTTTTTTTAAATAATCTATCAAGTTTCTTAAAAAAGTTACCCATAGGGCCTTGAAGAAATAGAATGTTATTATCTTTTATCATACCTATCTTATTCATATATCTACTCTCTATCTTCTTAAAGTTATAAAACGTAAAAGCAACTGTAATTTTCTACTAATCAAATTACGAACTTTACTTTTAATTCGATATGCCAATGAAATGTCATAGTGTACTTTTTCTTTTTCAAGTTCAGTTAAAACCTCTTCTGCTTCACAGACCTCAAGTGAAAATGGGTTTATATAAATCGGGTATAAAATAAGTGTAGCTGCTACTAATTCATCTAAAGATACTTTTCTATCTCTTCTTGGTAGTTTAACTCTATCATTTGTAAGTCCCCATCCTGCATAAAATGGCATCCCGTAAGTAAAAACTGTTTTTTTTCTCATTAATGCCTCAAAGCCTACCAAAGATGTCATGGTGTGTACTTCATCAGAGATTTCCAACACACTATCCAATCCAACTTCTGTTACAACTCTATCAGCATACTCTAATGCAATACTTTCATCTATATTTCCAACTCTATTTCCAACTAAAACATCTGGGTGTGGCTTGTAGATGATATAGGCATCTTTAACATTTTGACGAGCTTGTTTTAAGAGCTCCAAGTTGGTCATTCCTGATGCACCGTACTTAATGGAAGCATCATCTTCAACCTGACCAGGGACAAGAACTACTTTTTTATCACTTGGAATATCTAATTTTTTATTTGCATATAAATTATATTTTGATAGTTTTTTCTCTATTAAATATTTTCTAATTTTTTTTGCTCTTGTTAAAATATTTTCATCATAAGAAGTTGTTTGTATAATATCCTCTAAATCACTCTCCACAGTTGGATCAAAATAGATGCCTTTTGAATCAACAACAAGAGAATATGGCTGAGTAAGATCTGAACCAAGCCCGACAGAACGGATAAAACCATCTTCAACTCTATAAACTTTTAGGGAATTTTTGAGTGCATAATCCTCTATAAGTGGAAAAGCTTTTTTACCCCAAATATAGATAGAAGAGCTTGTGTCTAACCCTTTTTTCATAGCCAGTTCAAAGTAGTTCTTTTTAAAAAAAGGATTTACAAATACTATACTTCGTTCATCAAGATTATGTAGAAAAGGTTTTATAAACTCATGCTTCCAATAGGAAAATCCAAAAAAGTAATTCAATCTAACGTGACCATATATCTGTCTCTATGAGGGATGATAAATATAGCGCTATTCTCATAAATAAAGTCACCTATAAAATTAAAATATTAATGGATTTTATCAAAAATATACTTAATAAGTAGTACTAAAGAATTAAACATATTTAATAATTCATTATAATATTAACAATATAACAGGAAATTAAACATAACTTATTCTATAATACTGTATGAAAAATATAACAAATTTTACACCAAAAACAATAGAGAAACTACAAGAGATAATTAAATCTGAACCAAAATATAGACCAAGAAAAAGAGCAGAAGCAATATTGCTTAGCAATAAAGGGAAAAGCGTAAAAGAGATTGTGGATATACTTGAGATAAAGAAACAAGCACTATATGAATGGTTTAAAAAATATGAGAAAGATGGGATTAATGAACTATATGACAAACCAGGCAAAGGTAGAAAACTGGCACTTAGAGGTATGTCTTAGTATATGTATACCTTTTTTATTTATATTAGCTTTTTTCATTTTATTGCTTACTACTCTATACAGCCCTGCTCTATCTAGTGGGTTATATTATATTTATTTATAAATATAATATAAGTGATATTAAATTGCTTTAGATATTCAAGTTGCTCTTTTATTTTATCTTGTGCTATATATGCATATCTTTGTTTAGAACCTTTCCCTCTTATAAGTATTTGATACATACTCTCTTCTACTTCACATATATCATCAAACTGTATATTTAAAAGTTCACTGGCTCTTATTCCACAAAACAATAATATATTGATAATTAACTTATCTCTATTAAAATTAAATGACTTAGATGATTTTTTAAATAAATCTAATAATCTATTCTCTTCATCATTACTTAATGACTCAACCTCTTTAGTGTAGCATCAAGATACTGTATTAGATTTAAAGAGTTGGATATATCGATTGATGATTTTTTAATACTCAATGAGATGCAACAAGAAAAATTATTCTACCCTAGCAAACAACAAAGTAATAATTCAAAGAAGGTTATGCCTGATATGAATTACATTCATACAGAGTTGCGTCAAAAGAAAAAAACCAAAGTAACTTTAGCATTACTCCACGATGAATATAAAGAGGCTCATTCTTTAAATCACTATAGTTATACACAGTATAGAGAGTATTATATAGTCAATCCTGAAAAATCAACTTTTTCAACATATTTATAATAAAAACTTATTTGAAAAATATAACTTTACTATAGTTAATTTCAGATATAAGTTTTTCAACTTCTCTATTTGCTTCTGATATATCAAATTCGCAACTTTTACAACTATCAATATTAAACTCAATATCTATAATCTTATCAAGCGTATCTGATTGTTTTAGTGTTGTACCTTTATGACCAAACTGTCCACCATTTTTACCACCTTTTTTTCTAGTGCTTTGATTCCTTTTTGGGGTATTAATTTCTTTGCCAGTTGGTATTCCTGAATTGGTTGAGTTCCTTGGTGGTTTTTCTTGTTCTATATTATTTTCTAAATCTATGATATATTTCAATAGCTCTTCATGCGTTAATTCATCTAATTCTTCTTGAGTTTTAATATTAAATTGACATGATATTTTTGGATTTTTCAAGAGTTAAAACCTTTCTTTTTATATATAATATTATAGCTAAAAGCTAGTAATAAAGGGCTTTATAAAGGATTATTATTTGATAAATTTTAAAAGTTTTTTAGTGTTTTTTATGAAGTATTTTTACTGAATTATATTTTTAGCTAGGGCTGAGTTGATACATAATAGTTATGATTTAATTGAGTGTAAATATTGGAAGAATGTATATTCCCTAACAGAGGTAGAAAAAATAAAATATTAAATAAGAAAAATATGTTTAAAAAATATGTAATAGGTAATAAAGTAAAATTTAAAATAGATCTTATTCTGCTTACTACTTTTGGTACTTCAAAAAATAAGCACTATAATGAATTAAATATTAATAGTGATATAAAACACAGCGATATGATTGGGTAGGTTGCTATTGAGATAAGACTATGTCTTTGTATCTTTTATAAATTCTTATCTAGTTTTTTTCAATAAAGAACAAAACTTAATCTCACTAAAAAGAGTTAAATTATAAATTATTTGTATATTTGAAATATATGTGGTATAATTGAAATAAAATGCAAGGTTATTGATATGTTTAAAGATAAAATAGCAAAGTTAAGATGTTATAAAGTTTATAGCTATGATATATTTTCTGATTCAGATAAACATAAAGCACAGTCCTTAATAAGTAGAGCATCAAGAGATGGATTGATTGTTAAATTTGGGAAAGGTAAGTTTTATAAAAGAAGTAAAAGTGAATCTAAACTTCCGATAAGAGAATTTAATAATAATCCATCTAATAAATCAGCTTTAAGATATGATAGTATTGCTCCAAATAGATATAGAATATTTAAACATCTATTTTGGAGTAATAGAAATATTGCAATATCATTGGACAATTATATAAATAGGGTATTAAGTGAAGATCTACCATCTTATATCCCATATCTTAGTTCATTTTTTGGTGATAGAAAAGTGATTGAAGTTTATCTTAACTTTATAAATAATGGTAATGATAAATTGCCATTAATTGAACGATATTTAAAAATATAAAAGAGATATTATGATAGATATAAAAGGTGCAATGCCTAAAAAAACAGAAGAATTATTTTTAGAGATGAGTGAAATTGAAGATTTAAAAGTTTTTACACTAATTGGAGGGACTGCATTATCTATACATTTAAAACACAGAACATCAGAAGATTTAGATTTCTTTATCAATAAAAATATTATAAATAGAGAACTTCAAAGAAAAGTAGATAATATTTTATCAGTCTTAACTGGCAATGGAAATAGTGTTGAAACTGATGATATAGATGAATATCAACAAGACTATAGAATCAATGGAGTAAAGGTGACTTTTTGCACCACTTCATTATTAAATTTAAAGAATAATGTTGAATCATTTTTAAATATTGATATCGCATCACAAGAGTTAATATATGCTATGAAAATGTATACTGTATTGAAATATAGAATTAAAAGCAGAGATTTTTATGATATAAAAGAATTGATTGACAATAATTCTTCTTTTGAGAAAGCATTAGATATTTTAAAAAAATACTTTCCAACTTATAATATATCAGAAAAATTAATTACCAATAGATTTTGTATAACAAAACTAAATTATGATGATGAAGGTTTTGAGACATTAAATTTAAAGAAACAAGAGACATTTGAATCACTAAGAGACTATTTTATAGGGAAAATAGAAAAGTTGATTGATCATGATGAAAAAATTATTTTAAATATACATGATAATAATACTGATAATTTAATAGGTGATGAAAAATTTGGATTACTTAGAAAAAGCTTATTGATGGAAACTATAGAAAGATATCAAATAGAATTATTTAATAATATTTTAGACTTGAGAATTGTAGATATTGGATATATAGATTTATCAGGTAAAACAATATTTAACTATTTATTTGATAATCAAGAACTTTTTGAAAAATGTTTATATTTTACTGATAATATTTCAGAAGGCTTAGTTGAATCTCTACAAAAAGAAAATGATACTCAAGAGCTAATTGATATTGTAGATTATCATAAAACACTTAACAGATGTATAGATAAATCTATTAATAAAATAAATGAAATTATTGCAGATAAAATTAATAAAAAAGATATTGATAAATTTTTAATTGACTTGTCAATTAAGAGAAAGAATATCATCTAAATATTAGGGAGTGTTAAAATTCTGTGTCAGTCTGATATTGATCTGGCTACACTTATTCATACAAGGAACATTTAGAAATTCTGAGTTAAAATATCAATATGAATAAAGGTAAAAATAAAATGAGAAATAGTAAATATACAACTGAATTTAGAGATTCAACTAT
>JAYEIM010000229.1:0-2092 GCA_034660095.1 Campylobacterota bacterium
GATACTACAGGTTCTGTTTTTTGTATTTGTACATTTTGCTTGTTTAATAATAAATAGACAATACTAATAACTATAATTATCCCAATCATTGATAATAAAAATATTTTTTTTTTAGAATTTGTTTTATCTATATATAAATGATCCCTAAGCTCAAGAATATGCTCAAGTCTTTCTTTTGAAAAATTATTATCAAGTAAAGCTAGATGGTCTTTAAAGTATTCATCATTCCATTCTGATTTATCTTGCTTTATTGTAACTGTATAGTCTCTTAATGATTTGTTCTCGTATTCATCATATTCAAAGTTTCTATTGTTTAAAATATCTTTAGCAAATTTATCAATATCACTACTTTCTATATCATGGTTTAATTTTGAAATTAATTTAATTTTTTTCATGATAATCCTTTAATTTGACTAAAGAGTCTAATCGTACAATATAATTATCTATATTATTTATGACAGTATCTATAGATGACAATTCATCATATATGCCTTTAATGACTTTTTTTAATCTTTCATTATTAGAAGAGATGTTTTCTTGATTATTAATACAGTTACCTAGCTCTTCTTTTTTCTTTTCTAACTTTTTGCTGTCATTCATTTTTTCAGTTTTTTTATTTTTTATATGAACAATGAGTTTATCTATTTCTTTTTTGGTATTCGTTTTTAAATCATTAAGTTCTTTATTTGACTCTTTTTTAATAGCTTCCAACTCTTTTCTTAGTTCAATATCTAACTTTAAAATTTCATCTTTATTTATAATTTCTTTATCCCTAAAAAGCTTACTAATGCCTAATGAAAAATAATCTATTTTGTCATTGTCCCTTTTCTTTTTCAAGTCATCTTTTGATGCATTAAATACTAGCTTCTTTTCATCCAAACCTTTTACATTAATATCATTATCAAATTCTTCTTTTAAATTACCGAGACCATGTTTATGAGAATCTAGTATATTCTTGAAGTCATTTACTATTGTAGCTGCTTCTTTTCTAAACTGATTTCTAACGCCATGTTGTGCGGCAGTTTTAGATGATACACCTCTATGAGATAATTCATGAGCAATAGAATTAAGGTTTTTAATATTATCACTTTTTTTATTTTGCTTAGAAATAGTATCAGCCCATTTTCTATTAATATCATCCAACTCTTTTGTGTTAAGTGTTAAATTTTTAATTTTTTCTTTAAATTTATTTATTTCAGGTTCTAACTTATTAATATATTTGTCTATAGCCTTTATATCATTATCTGATTGTACTATCTGTTTTTTAATCAAATCGATACTATTTTTAATGGTTTCCAATTTAACTTCATTTGAACTAGTATTGTCAGATAAATCACTAAGTTCACCTAAAAGCTTATCTTTTTTTTTAATTTTGTCTTTTAGTTTATATTTATAGTCACTAATATATTTTTCAATATTTTCAAAAGCATATTGAAACTTATGAATAACTGCATAGTTATCAATATATTTTTGAATTGCTAGTTCTACAACTGGTATACCAGTATAATAAAGTGCTTTTTTAAGTTTGTCTTCTTTACTATCTTCATCTTTTATGTATTTAAATTCTTCTATGGATTGTTTCGTGTATTTTGAAATTGATGAATATTCAGGTAAAAACTTTAATATTTTTGTTTTACCTATATATTGTTTCAATTCATATTTCTCTTCATCATCAAGTTCGATATTATTTAATTTTTTATTTATCAATGTTGCATAATATGAATTTGTGTAAAATATTTTTACATCACTACTGAACTTATCTTTTAAATATTTTTCTATATTTTTAGATAGTTTTTCAAATTCTTTCGCTTTTATTTCATCTGCTCTATTTACAATAAAGAAAAACCGCTCTGTATTTACAATATCCTTATCTTTAAGAGTATCATTTATTGCTGAAAAAAGTTCATCTTGATCTGTAGATATATAAGAATTTGCATTAATTATAAATGCTATAATTGGATTAGTTTCATTATCTCTTATATTGTCATAAGCTAATTTTTGGTGTGATATATTATTTGCATTATTCACACCTGGCGTATCCAATATTTCAAATCCAAAGTGTGTACTATTTATAGAGGGTATATTTATATTT
>JAYEIM010000230.1:0-10509 GCA_034660095.1 Campylobacterota bacterium
AATAACTCTTTTTTCATTTTTTTCCCTTAGTTTTAAAATGCTATGATTGTAGCAAAAAGGAGCTTAATTGAAAATGCGGGGGAGTCTAAAACTAGCTATTAGAACTATGATAAAAAAACTCAGACAATCATTGCCTAAGAATAGTATAGAAAATGTTTATGGTGAAGGGTATAAACTAACTACTCAATAAGTCTTGTAAACTTTTTTGTGGTTTTTTACCATCTAAAATTTGTTTTACTTCATTTGCTATAGGAGTATATATATCATTTTTTACTGATAATTTATATATCGCTTCACTTGTTTTAACACCCTCTGCAACTTCACCTAGCTCCTCTAAAATAGTTTCTAGTGATTTGTTTTGTGCTAACCCTAGTCCAACCCTAAAATTACGACTAAGTGTACTAGATGCAGTTAAAAATAGATCTCCTGCACCGCTTAGACCTAAAAATGTATCTTTCTTAGCACCATAGTGGTTACCAAATCTTTCCATCTCAACTAATCCTCTAGATATTAAACTAGCTCTTGCATTTTGTCCAAGATTAAGACCATCACAAATTCCACTTGCTATTGCTAAAACATTTTTATACGCTCCTGCCACCTCTGCACCTATTACATCAGAACTATAATATGTTTTTATAAACTTTGGGAAAAACTGATAAAACTGATCATAAAAATCTTTTGATGTTGAATTTAGAACTAATGCAGTTGGTAAACCTTGTATCACTTCACTTGCAAATGATGGACCAGATATAAAACCTAAGTTCTCTTTTGGTACAAACTCTTCATAAATATCTTGTAAAAAAGCACCACTGTTTGCTTCAATCCCTTTTGCAGCAACTAATATCTTTTGACCATTATATTTAAAATTTTCTTTAAGCCATTGCCTTATACTTTGAGATGGTATAGCTATAACTAAAAATTCACATTTCATAGCTTCATCTAATGAAACAAAGTTTTCTATATTTTTTTTAGTTCGACTTGTGATTAAGCATTTTTGTTGTTTATTAAGTGCAAAATGTAAAGCTTGTCCCCATTTGCCTGCACCAATTACTGCAATATTTGATTTCATATTTGAACCTTAACTTTTAAATATAACTTGATTATATCTTTTTTCGATACAAAACTAACTTTATAAGTGATTTTATAATATAATCGCGATATAAGATATATATTATTACGAGGGAAAACAATGACAATTGATAATACAACAGTAGATAAATTGGCAAAACTATCATCGCTAGAGATATCAGAAGATAGAAAAGAGATAATAGGTAAAGAGTTAGCAGATATTGTAACATTTGTAGAAAATTTAAATGAGATTGATGTAAGCCATGTAGATGCAACATTTACAACTATTGAAGGTGGTCAATCATTAAGAGAAGACAATGTATTTAAAGAAGATGGATTAACGCAACGGATTATGAGTAATGCTCCAAAAAAAGAGAATGGATACTTTATCGTTCCAACAATTATAGAATAGTATGATAAATATTTACGGTATAAAAACTTGTAGTACAGTTAGACGTGCTATAAAGTTTTGTAAAGATAATGAACTAGAATTTAATTTTATTGATTTTAGAGCTAATCCACTAGATTGTGAAAAAGTAAAATATTTTGCATCTAAAGTTGATATAAATTTATTGTTTAATAATCGAGGTACAAAATATAAAGATCTTAAACTAAAAGATTTAAATCTTGATGAAAATGGAAAACTTGATTGGTTGTGTAAAGAAAATATGCTTTTAAAAAGACCAGTTGTAGAGTATCAATATAAAGATGAAGATAAAGTCTTGATATCTTTCAATCAAGAACTTTACGAGAAGGAGTTGTTGAGTTAATCAACCTCCAGTCATAACTTTGTTATAGTTTTGAGTTGCTTCTCTTGAGCCACCCATATTACCTGTAACAATCATAAGAAAAATTACAACTACAAATGCTATACCTATCCATTTAACCATATTACATTACCTCCTTTGCTTGAATTCCAAGTACTTTTAATCCTGTTCTTATAGATAATGCTACCATACTTAAAACTTTTAAATACTGATTTTGTTGTTTTAATCCTACAATTTTATGTTCATTATAGAATTTATGTACCATGGCACTTAATCCATGTAGATAGTCTGTAATTTTTTGCATATCTCTTTTGTCAAAAGCTTCATTTAGAATTGTTCCTAAAAGTAGCGCTTCATAAACTAAATCTTTAGCATCTTGATTGATATCATCTATATCACTATTTTTTACATCAACAACAGTAAGTTCTGCTTTTTTAAATAGTTGATTTATTCTAGCATGGGCGTAGTTTATATAAAATACTGGGTTTGAAGAATCATTATTTTTAAGTAAATCAATATCAAATTCCAAATGCGTATCACTTTTCTTAGTTAAAAATACAAATCTTAAAGAATCTGCTCCAATTTGTTCAACAATATCACTCATAAGTATAACTGTACCAGCTCTTTTACTCATCTTGTAAGGTTCGCCACCTTGTAGTAGTGCAACCATTTGAGAAAGTAAAATTTCAAGAGTTGAAGAGTCGTGTCCTAAAAATTCTATAGCAGCCTTAACTCTTTTGATATATCCATGGTGATCTGCACCCCAAATATTTATATATCTATCAAAATTTCTTGCATATTTATCTTTATGATAGATAATGTCACCTGCAAGGTAAGTTGGTATCCCATTTTCTCTTACAACTACTCTATCACTATCATCCCCATGATCAGTTGATCGTATAAAATCTTTTCCATCTTTATTGTAGATACTTCCATTTGATTCAAGAACTTTTTTTGTCTCATCCCAATTTACATATAATGATTTTTCACTTACATAATTATCAAAAGTTACACCTAAATCAGACATATCACTTTTTATAAGAGCGATAACTTCATCTTTTGCAAATAGTGCAAGTTCCATTTGTCTAGAAACATCTTCAAATATCTCTTTTCCAAATTTCTCTTCACAAAGTCTGGCTATATCAATAAGATAGTCACCTCTATAGTATTGTTCAGGATATTCAACATCAACTTTTAAAATATGTTCACGACCTGCAAGATAAACAGAAAGACCAAGAAGATCCATCTGTGCTCCAGCATCATTTACATAATACTCACTAGCAATGTCATAACCTAAATATTTTCCAACTTTCAGTAATGCATCACCAAATACAGCACCTCTAGCATGACCTATATGAAGTGGTCCTGTAGGATTTGCACTTACAAATTCCAATAAAATTGATTGATTTTTATTTTCACCTTTTGCAAAGTTTTCTTGTAAATCTAAAGCATTATTAACTTGTGATGTTAAGAATGTATTTGAAAGTTTAAAGTTTACAAAACCTTTTACACAGCTTACTTCTTCAAATATATCTTCATTTTGTGTATTAAATTTAGCAGCTAAATCCTCAGCTATTACCATTGGATTTTTTCTTAATTCTTTAGCTAATGAGAAGGCAACAGGGGTGGCAAAATGACCCAAAGATATATCTTTGGGTTTTTCTAAAACTATTTTTTTATCTAATATATCTTCGATATATTTTTTAACAATATTTTGCACTTTTAATCTAAACTGTTGTTTTAGTTGTTGTTTCTGAAGTTGTTGAAGCTGGTGCTTCAGTTGAAGTATCAGCAGTTGTAGTTTTAACTGTATCTTCTTCTATTTTTTTATCATTAGTAGTCATATCAGTTTGCTCATCATCCTTGATTGCACCTTTAAATTCTTTGATACCTTTACCCATACCTTTCATTAATTCAGGAATTTTCTTTCCTCCAAATAATAACACAACAACTGCAACAATAATAAATAACTCTATTCCACTAGGCATACCCATATTAAGTCCCTTTTTCTTCTAATTTTCAAGATTATACTAAATCAACTCTTAAGTGCTGATATAACCAAAAATATTAATCTTATATTTTTTATAATTTACTCTATAAAATAGCTTTATAAAAGCTCTGCTATTATTTTTTTAGAAATTATATCACTACTTTTAATTTTAACTTCAACTTGTGTGAATAATTTTTGACCAGAATAGTTTTCTAAATAAACTCTTGCACCTTTTACTTTTATATCATCAAGTTTTACTATACAGTTTTCTATATCCACAATTTTTCCAATAAAATTTTTATGAATATTTTTATTTAGATATCTAGCATATTTCCTATCTTCATAATCCCAAACTAAAGATGCTATCTCTCGCTCTTTTATACTTATTTGTTCACAAATATCCTCTATGCCTTTTGGAACTTTTCCAGTTTTTAGAATACGATGCAATATAAGATCAGAATACCTTCGTATTGGAGATGTAAAATGTGAATAATTTTTAAATCCAAGTCCAAAATGCTCTTTTTTTATACTACTATATGATGCTTGTTGTTGAGACTGAATAATCAACTCATCAACCTCTTGTTCCAAATCTACATTTTTAGATTTTTGTTGAATACTAACTATTGTAGAGTGCACATCAGATTTTAGTTGTGCTTTTATCCCTAATGCATTGACATCACCTAATAATTTTTTTATTTTATTTGGTGTTGGTTCATCATGAATTCTAAATATTCCTAAAGTTTTAAGTTTTTTTGCAGCTTCTTGATTTGCTAAAAGCATACACTCTTCAACTAAACTATGTGATGGGGAGGATGTTTCAGTATTGTAAGATTGTAAATTTTCATCATCATCTAAAATAAGTCTTATCTCATCACTTCTAAAATCATAACCATTTTTTAATCTTTTATCTCTAAATTTTTTAGTTATCTCATACAGCTGTACTTGTCGATTCTTTTCATCTTTTTCTTTTAATACATCATCAATAAACTCATAGCTATATTTATGTTTTGATTCTATAATTGCTTCAAATACAGTAGAATTTAAAACAATAGAATTTTTTAAATCAAGTTTTATTTTAAATACAAAAGCAGGTCTTACTTTATTTGGTACCAATGAACATAAGTCTGTGCTAAGTTCAAATGGTAACATTGGTAAAACTTTATTTGGTAGATATATAGAAAATGACCTTTTAAAAGCTTCAATATCTAAGTGGTCACCATCTTTTACATAAGCACTAACATCTGCAATTGCTACATATAATTCATCTGTTTTTTTATCAAAGTATATAGCATCATCATGGTCTTTAGCAGATGCAGGATCAATCGTACAAAAATCTAAGTTTGTTAAATCAATTCTATTTGAAGTATCTAGCTTTTCAAATTTGAACTCTTGGGTATCTAGTCTATAGTATTCATTGTATAAATATAATGATATCTTTTCATCAATTTTCGGCTCAGCTATATTTCCTAATATATTTGAAATTTTGCCATTATTAAATATAACAATATCCCCATCTCTATTATTAATAGAATCACAATCAATAAGTACACCCTCTTTTACACTAAAAAGATTATAATTCTCTACATAACATAATATTCTATTATCACTTCTATCTAATATCTCAATTACTCTAGCTTTTGTTTTACCTTTTGGGTTAAAGTTAATTTGTACCAATACTTTATCATATTGATAAGCACCATTTAAATCATCAATATCAATAAATATTTTGGCACTAGAGTTTGATAGTTTTAATATTGCAGTTTTATTCGATAGTTCTATATTTCCAATTTTATATTTACTATTTAGTCTATAGTTACCATCAATTAATTTTACAATTGGTTTATTTTGGGTTTTATATAATTTTTCTAATAAATGATTCAATTTTATTCCTACACAATTTTTATTTATAATAGCTATATCATATCAAAATTCAGCTTTTTTTCGATATAATCGCGTAATTAATTTAAAAGAAGGAAATATAATGGCAAAGAAAGAATTAGGAACATTAAACGTATATTATGATAAAGATTGTAACATTGACTTAATCAAGTCAAAAAAAGTAGCAATGATTGGTTTTGGTTCACAAGGTCACGCACACGCAGAAAACTTAAGAGACTCAGGTGTTGAAGTTTGTATCGGTTTAAGAAAAGATGGTGCATCATGGGCTAAAGCTGAAGCTAAAAAGTTTGAAGTATTAACAGTAGCTCAAGCAACTGCATGTTCAGATGTAGTTATGATTTTATTACCAGATGAAAATCAAGCTGAAATTTATGAAAATGAGATTGCACCAAACTTAAAAGATGGTGCTACTATTGCATTTGGTCATGGTTTTAATATCCACTATGGTAGAGTTAACCCAGCTGCTAACATCAACGTTACTATGATTGCACCAAAAGCTCCAGGTCATACAGTTAGATCAGAGTTTGTAAGAGGTGGTGGTATTCCAGATTTAATCGCTATTGGTCAAGATCCATCAGGAAAAACTAAAGAGTTAGCTTTATCTTATGCATCTGCTATTGGTGGTGGAAGAACTGCTATTATTGAAACAACTTTCAAAGATGAAACTGAAACTGATCTGTTTGGAGAGCAAGCTGTATTATGTGGTGGAGCTGCTTCTTTAGTTCAAGCTGGTTTTGAAACATTAACAGAAGCTGGATATGCTCCTGAGTTAGCATACTTTGAGTGTCTTCACGAATTAAAACTAATCGTTGACTTAATGTTTGAAGGTGGAATTGCTGATATGAGATATAGTATCTCAAATACTGCTGAGTACGGAGATTATGTTTCAGGTAAAAGAGTTATCAATGCTGAATCTAAACAAGCTATGAGAGATATCTTAACTGAAATTCAAGATGGTAGATTTGCTAAAGATTTCATCTTAGAAGGTCAAGCTGGATACCCTAGAATGAATGCTGAAAGAGCAAACGATAAAGAGAAACTTATCACTCAAACAGGTAACAAACTTAGAGATATGATGCCGTGGATTTCTGCTGGTAAAATAGTAGATCAAGATACTAACTAATTTTATAAAAACTATGAAGAATTTATCTTCATAGTTTTATTTTAACCTATGAAAAAACATACACATAGAAGAGCTCCAAAAAAACTAAAACGAACTAAAAAACACAAACACAAACTTTTTACAATAATCAGTACAGTTTTTATAGCGATATTAATTGTAGTTGCCTCAACAAGTTACTTTTTATTAAATAACAATGAAGTTATTGTAGATATAAAAAAAGAAAATATTGTACAAATAAAACAGATAAAAAACAAACCAATCACTTTTGAAGAAAAAACAAAAGCCCTAGAGATAGAATATATAAATAATGTAGATAACAATATATATATAGAGAAACAAGAAGATCAAAAACAAAAAGAAAACACATTTCATTATGAAGAGCCAGATTATGGTAAAGTGGATGAAATAGTTACAAAACAAGATATAAAACCAGAAATAATTGAACAACCAAAAGAAGAGATAGTAAATATTCCACCAATAGTTGAAAAAATAAAAGAAAAAAAGAAAATTAAAATAGATAAGCCTTTATTGGCAATAATTATAGATGATGTGACTACAAAATCACAAATTAAAAAAATAAAAAATATTGGTTATACAGTAAATATGGCATTTTTACCTCCAACAAAAGGGCATAAAAGTTCTGCAAAGATTACCAATAAACTTGATAAGTATATGATTCATTTACCTTTGCAAGCAAGTAGTAGTAGATATGAAGAGGAGAATACACTTTATATTACAGATGATATAGAAACCATAGATAAAAGAGTTAAATCATTGCAAAAACTTTATCCAAAAGCTAAATATCTTAATAACCATACAGGTAGTAAATTTACATCAAATAAAGAAGCTATGGATAAACTATTTATTGTACTTAAGAGATATAACTATATATTTGTTGATAGTAGAACTACCGCATCTTCAGTTGCTAGTTTATCTGCTAAAAAATATGGTGTTAGGATGTTAAGTAGAAATATATTTTTGGATAATAATAAAAACAAAAAATATATTCAAGGGCAATTGAAAAAGGCTATAAAAAATGCAAAAAAATATGGTTCGGCAATAGCTATTGGACATCCATATAATATTACATTTAAAACACTAAAAGACTCTAAATATCTATTAAAAGATGTTGAGTTAGTCTATATTGATAGATTATGATTAATTCAAGTATCAATTCGAGTATAAAAGAGATAGACTTTGTAATTGAAGAGCTTAATAGTATGAAAAAGTATCCAAAAGATATTTTTTATATAGGTGATACAAGATTACTACAAAAAAGAAAAGTTTCAATTGTTGGATCTAGAAAACCAACTCCATACACACAACAATTTACACAACAACTCTCTAAAAAATTATCAACAAATAATATTTGTATTGTAAGTGGTGCTGCAATGGGTGTCGATGCAATAGCACATGAAGCAGCAGGCTCAGACAATACTATCGCTGTTGCTGGTACAGGATTGGATATAAAGTATCCTATAATAAATAAAATGTTAATAGAAGATATAGAAAAAAATGGACTTATGCTTAGTCAGTTTAAAGAAAAAACACCGTCAGCCAGATATAACTTTCCAATTAGAAATGAACTTGTTGTAGCTTTAGGTGAAATTTTAATAGTAACTCAAGCAGATATTAAAAGTGGAACAATGAGAAGTGTAGAATTTGCTTTAAAGATGGGTAAACAGATATATGTATTGCCTCATAGATTAAATGAAAGTGAAGGAACAAATAAACTTTTAAAAGATAAAAAAGCAACTGCAATATATGATATAGATAAATTTATAGAAAATTTTGTAGGATGTAAAGAGGAGATAAAACATAAAGATGATTTTATAGAATATTGTAAAAAAAATCCAACTTATGATGAGGTTGTAAATCTATATCCATCAAAAGCATTCGAATATGAATTAAATGGTAAAATTAAAATTGAAAATGGACTTGTATTTGTAGCTTAGATGAAATTATCTTAAAGAGATAATTTCAAATTTACTATTTTTATACTGTGGCATAGTCATACCTGCATTTGCATTTATATATGTTGGATCTGAAATAGTGTATTTTTTCCCTTTATATCTAAAGTTATCTCCACTTATTTTTGAAGAAAATGCAACTGCAGTTGCTAAATGATCTTTGTATTTCACGCCTACAACATCAAGATTTAAAAGACTCTTAACTAAATAGCTAAACATAATACTTCTATCTTCACAGTCGCTATATGGATAAAATATAGTCTCTTCTGGAAACATAACTTTTTCATAATCAAATTGCTTTTGATCTGTTTTATATTTAAAAGATGTTTGTACAAATCTAAGCAATAAATTTACAGCTTCTATCTCTGATTTTTCTTTGATTAAAGGAGTTAATTTTAATAAAATAGAGTTTGATAATGGTGTAGAATTTTTTGTACTGAAATATATATTATAATCAGATTGAGGGTATGTTTTATAAAAGTTAATTAAGTCTTTGCTATATTGTGCATCTACAGAATAGTTTTTTCCATTGTATTTAAATTTTAAGTTTTTTCCTTTTAAATTATTATAAAACTTCATCTCTTTAAAGATTGCAAATGATAATCTATTTTTAGCTTTAGGATAATCCCCTGCATATGTAAATATACTGCCTACATTTCCAACTTTACCATCTGGTGTTAAAATGTAGTATCTCTTTTTCTTTAAAGTAAAAAATGAAACTTGATATAAACTATGTTGCATAGTTGATAATAGATATATCTTATTTGAATTATATCCCACTTTTGTATCGTATTTCATTTTTACTAATATAAACCAAGTAAATAAATTTGCTTTATTGTTATCTTTATATATTGTATTTCCTAGTTTATGGATAAGTTGATATTTGGCCCAATCATTTAAATTTAATTCATCACTTTTTTTACTAATTTGCTTTAAAAGTTTTTTAAAATTTGTTTTACTTATTGTATCCCAAAATTTACTTATAGATTTTTTATCAATTTTTTTCATTTTAAAAGTTGTTTTTTTATCATACTGTATAGCTATAGGTGTTGAATAAAATGTAAAATTTGCAGTTTTAAAGTTTTTTATAACTTTTGGCTTTTTTACTATAATTTTTGGCTTTTTAATCACTTTTTTTTCTATCTTTACAGGTTTTATTATAGGTGATTTTTTTATCTCTTTTGGTGGTACTATTATAGGCTTTTTTACAACTGGAACTATAATAGGTTTTGGTTTCTCATATGGAGATGGCTCACTAAATGCTTTAAATGCTTCCCAATCTTTTTTCAACATATCGGTAAACTCTTCATCCATACTTTTTTTATATGCAGTATATTCTTTATTTTGTGAATCTAACCAATCTTGATATTCACTAGCACCTAAAAAACTCATCAACGATACAATTAATATAACCTTTTTAAACATCTTTACCCCTTTATAGTGTAGTTTTTAGTAACTTATTATATGCAGAAACTCTGTCTGTCACTTTTTTTAGATATTTTTTAGTTTCATTATATGGTAGTTTTCTCATTAGTCTTTTATAAACTGAATCAGGACTCATCTTATTTATTGTTCTTGATGCTTTATTTATATTTGTATTTCCAATGAAGGCCTTAGCAACATTACCTGCCCCTGTATTATATGCAGCAATAGCACAATAAAGCCTACTTTGAGGATTTTTTATCTTTTTTA
>JAYEIM010000231.1:0-2078 GCA_034660095.1 Campylobacterota bacterium
ATATTATATTTTTGTAAATCTCTATAATAAGTAGATTTATCAATTAATGAGTTTTGATTATTAAGTATCTTTTGTTCTAATTCAAAAGAGATAGATTTTGAATTATAAGTATGATTGCCTTTACCAACTAAATTATTTACATATCCATTGTCAATATATTTTAAAGGATTTCTTATAAGTTCAAATACTTCACTTTGTCTTAAAATTAGAAAATATTGAATTTGTGCCAGTAATCCACTTATCTCTCGATCTTTATAAAGATTGTCTATAAGAGAATTTATATTATTAATATATCTATTTTTAACTATTATTATAGTGTTAGCTTTAATATGGGATACTTTATCATTGAAATAGTTTTTATCTTGACTATGTAAAGGAATAGTTATGTTTTTAGCTTCTAAGCCTTTTAACATACTACTAAACCCTCTTAGATAATTCTCTTGTGTTTTAGTTGATAAATTTTCAAACCTATTATTAAAAAAGTTGTTTAGATTATCTTTTGTAAAAAGTTGATTTAGTTTTCCATCTATATCATTTGCTTCAAAATGCTTTATTATATCTCTTAGATACATTTCCCTTTTTTGTGCTAACTTGTCTGAATGAGTTAGATTATCATTTTTTCCTACTCTTCCAACTTTAAAAGCTTCTAACCTTAAAAAAGCATTTTTGGACTGTTTTTCATATGTTCTACCTTTCAAATTAGCCATTAGTTAAAGTCCATTTTGTTTATAGAATTTTTCTATTGTTCCTCTTGATATTTGAATCCTATGGTTCTCATATAAATATTTAACAATAGATTGACTTCCACTTCTATTTTTTCTTAAATCTAAAATAGTGTCAGCATATTTTTTAATGTGTTGATTTTTAATATTGTCAAAATTGATTAGTTCTTTATTTTTCAAAGATTCCTTTTGAATTTGTTCTAAAATAAAAAAGCCGCTCATAACTCTATTTTTAGTTAATTTGTCTTTTTGTAGATATATTAAAAATCTTTTAGAAAAGTTCTCAAAATCCTCTACTGATTTAAATCCCATAATCTTGGCATAGTATATTTTTTTCTTTTGTGTAAACATTTTATTTACTCCTTTAGTTTTATTAAAATCTCTAAAAGAGTTTGAAAGTTGTATACATTTCTTATTTCTTGACTGAAAGTTTAGACTTGTAATTTATTTTAATGACAGTATTACCAAATGTCAAAAAGCACAATAATAAAATTATTGTTAGCAAGTGTAGTAGAAATAAATATCTTAATATTAACAAATGTGAAGTTGGCAAGGTTGTTAATTATTTTAAGTATTTGTCAGATTTTAAAGTATAAGCTTTTTATACTTTTTATAGTTAGTTTTTAGCATTTTTGAACAATCAAAAGTTTAGCTTTTATATGATTGTTTAATAGTTTTAGCAATTTAGCACCATCTGGCTATCTCTGTTGCCAAAATTGGACAACAGAGATAAGCCAGACTACTTTCAGCTTTTAGATATTTAATATAAAAGATATAGTGCCAACTATATTTTTGTAATATTTCTTAGCTAAAGAAAATTACAAAGTCTTTTATATTTAATACTGTTGCTAATACTGAATCTAATATAACTATGATTGTGATTAGTGATTTTGTAGTCATATTCACTCCTTTTCAAAGCCTTTGATTTTAAGGCATATACTTGTTATAGGAGTGAGTTTTAAAAAAAGTTAGTTTATTTAAAAAAAGTTATATTAAAATTAAAACTTTTGATTAAAGCTTATAGTTGTTGCTGTTAATGTGTCAGGTATATCTCCATTTATAGTATCATAATCAATACTATAATTTTTATATCTTATACCTACACCATACTTTTTATTAAAAGCATAATTTAACCCTATAGAAGAAGAGACACCTGTATATGATATGTCATTAATTTCTCCTAAGGTATAACCTACTGTAGCATTAGCAGATAAGTTTGGTGTTATATCATAAGATATAGAGGGATATAAATCTACTGCTCTACCATTGTTAAAAAATTGAGATTCTCCACCTATACCCAAATATAAGTTATCTGCTATTTTTTTATAAATAGATACCTCTAAACCAACTATACTT
>JAYEIM010000232.1:0-2075 GCA_034660095.1 Campylobacterota bacterium
CTCGCTTTATATCAAATAATTTCAACTGTGAAAGAATAGCAAAACTTCTTTTTGAATCTGTATATTCAAATTCATAATGAAATTTATTATCTTTTATTTGTGAAGTCAATGGAATACCAAGAAATACATGCTTATTAAACTTTTTGTAAACCAATACAGGTCTTAAAAAACTTTTATCTCCATCTTGTTCAAAACCAACATTAACACCAACATACATAAAAAAATATCTCGTTCTCTAAATCTAAAATTTATTTTTCCATTGTGAAGTTGTTCTTTTACGCTATTCCAATTCTGTAAATCTTTATTTTTCATTATTCTAATATCTCTTTTATAGATTCTAAATACTTATCTATCACAATCTTCTCATCAAACTCTTTAACTATTTTCTCTCTACCAGCTTTACCCATAACTTCTCTTTCTTCTTCTGATAAGCTAATCATTGTTTCCATTTTATCTGCCAAATCTTGTGCATTTCTAACTTCACACAAATACCCATTTATACCATCATCAACTACTTCTTTACAGCCTACCACATCTGTAGCTATTATAGGTTTTTCCATCGCACAAGCTTCAAGTAAACTTCTAGGAGTCCCTTCTCTGTATGATGGCAATACTACACAATCACTTTGAGCTATAACTTCTTGAACATTATCCGTAGTACCTAAATAATTTACTAAATCATCATCAACCCATTGTTGCAATTCATCTTTACTAATAGCTGTTTTATTGGCAACACCAACTGCTCCTAATATCTGGAACTCTACATCACTGTAATTATCAATTTTCAATTCTAAATTTTCAATTATTTTAGCAGCTTCTATATATTCTAAAATACCTTTATCTTTAAGTAGTCGTGCAATCAATAAAAATCTAAATACACCATCATCTTCTTTTTTAATAGATATAAACTTATCTAAATCCACACCACTACCAGGCAATAAATCAGTTTTTTCTTTAGATACAAGTTTATTTTCAACAAATAAATTTTTATCATCATTATTTTGAAAGAACACTTTACTATTAAATCCTAATGCTGTTTTATATAGTAACTTTGCAATTTTAGTAACTATAGATTGCTTTATAAATATAGTACCAAGTCCAGTAATATTACTAATAGATTTGATACCTAACACTCCAGATACTATCGAACTATAGATATTTGGCTTTATTGTGAAATTTAAAACTATATCAAGGTTTAGTGTTTTATATAACCTATATAGTGCTATCATAGTTTTTAAATCACTAATTGGATTTATACCTTTAGCATCTATATTTACATCGTAAAACTCAAATTCTTTTTTTATAAGCTCACTATATTTTTCATCATAAGGAGCTATAAGTACAACTTCATATCCATTTTGTTTGAAACTTCTTGCTAAATTTAATCTAAAATTATAAGCCTGCCAAGCTGAATTTAATACTATTGCTATTTTATATCTCATTATTGATTCTTCTTCCAAATTTCTAAACTATACATAGTCCATAACATCTTAGCTCGTTTTTCACTAGATACATCTATTGCATTACTCAATAAACTTTGAATAAACTTTTTATCAATAAAGTTTTTACTATAACAATCACTACCCAAAGTATCAAAAATATTTTCCTTCAAATCATTTTCTACCCAACCCTTAAGAGGTACTTCAAATCCTCTTTTTGGTTGAGTTATAAGCTCTTGAGGTAAGTATTGTTTAGCTAGTTCTCTTAATATTACTTTTGTCGTTGTACCTTTTATTTTAAACTCATCAGATAAAATAGGAGCAAATTCTTGCATATACTTACTCAAAAATGGGCTTCTACCTTCTAGTGAATGTGCCATAGTAGCAATATCCATCTTTTTTAATAAATCACTTTGTAATATTAAATTAAAATCCATATAAAGAATTTTAGATAACTCAGATATATTTAATCGTTCAATATTCTTTATAAAATTATCCATACTATTATCAGTATTATTTTTTTCAAATTTATAAACATCTTCAAAGATATCATTTGTAGCACTATTATAAAAACCTAATCCACTCTTTCCAGACATAGCCAACAATCTATAAGCATAATTGTATATAGATTTTTTA
>JAYEIM010000233.1:0-10395 GCA_034660095.1 Campylobacterota bacterium
CAGATGTTCCATCTTCTCTTTTTTAACTCTAAGATATTCGCTATTTTGTGATGTTTTTCCAACTTTTACGGGAACTCTATCTATTATATCAACTCTTAGTCCATTGAGTTTTGCAGGATTATTTGTCATAAGTTTAATTTTCTCTATTTTATAATATTCAAATATAAAATCAACAATTTCGTATGTTCTCTCATCTGATGCAAAACCTAATTGATGATTAGCTTCAACAGTATCAAGACCTGTATCTTGTAAAGAGTAAGCATTTACTTTGTTTAAAAGTCCTATATCACGACCCTCTTGCCTTAGATATATAACCATACCTAAATTATTATTTATAAAATCAAGTGCATAGTTAAGTTGAGCTTGACAGTCACATTTTATACTACCTATTGCATCTCCAGTTAAACATTCACTATGTATTCTAACTGTTGGGATATCTTTAAGATCTTTTGTAAATATGACTAAATGTTCTTTGTCACCATTTTTTTTTGGCTCTTTAAAAGACTGTATTAAAAACTCACCATGAGTTGTAGGTAAAGTAGCCACATTTGAAACTTCAATCTTCATATATATTTAATCCCTATTTTGTTATTATGGCAGATATAATAGCTAAAAAAGGTAAATAAGATGTTTAAAAGATTTAGAAGATTAAGAATTCATGAAACTTTAAGAAGTTTGACAAGAGAAACTAGCGTAACGCCAGATGACTTTATATATCCACTTTTTGTAAGAGAAGGTGAAGGTATAAAAGATGAAGTGTCATCTATGCCAGGTGTTTTTCAAATGTCTATTGATGAGATTATTAAAGAGTGTGAATATATTAGAACATTAGGACTTAATAGTATTATTTTATTTGCAATACCAGATGTAAAAGATAGCGTTGGAAGTGAATGTTTATGTGAAAATAGTATCATAAGTAGAACTATAAAAGCTGTAAAAAAAGAGTTTCCTGATATGTTTGTAGTAACTGATCTTTGTTTTTGTGAATATACTGATCATGGTCACTGTGGAATATTAAATGATAAAGAGACTGTAGATAACGATGCAACTCTTGAACTATCTGCACAACAAGCATTAGTACATGCTAAAGCTGGTGTTGATATGATAGCACCTAGTGGTATGATGGATGGTATTATTGAAACACTTCGAACGGCACTTGATGAAAATGGATATGAAAACTTACCAATTATGGCATATAGTACAAAGTTTGCATCAGCATATTATGGACCATTTAGAGATGTTGCAGAATCAACACCCAGTAAAGGGGATAGAAAAATGTACCAAATGGATCCTGCAAATAGACTTGAAGCACTTGAAGAATCACTTGAAGATGAAAAACAAGGTGCAGATATACTTATGGTAAAACCTGCACTTGCTTATCTTGATATCATAAGAGATATTAGAAACAATTCAAATTTACCACTTGCAGTTTATAATGTAAGCGGGGAATACGCTATGCTTAAAAATGCAGGGGCTGCAGGACTTATAGATTATGACAAAGTTATGTGTGAAACTTTAATGAGCTTTAAAAGAGCAGGTGCGAATATCATAATATCTTATCATGCGAAAGAGTATTGCGAGTTACTGAAAAAGAATATGTAAAAAGGAATATACAAAAACTCAACTAAATATTTTTAAGATATAAAATATTTAGTTGCCTCCTCTTTTGAAGGGAACTTTATCCCTTGGGATAAAAACTCATTTGTTACATCTAAACTATCTACAAATTTTACATTATATTTTTGATCAATATTTGTTCTTCCATAAGTTATGATTAAGTTAGTTGCAAGTTCTAAATCAGCTTTAGATGAATTTTTTTGAAACAAACACAATGGTCCACTAGCATCTTCAATTCTAGCTTTATAATATTTACTACTATTTGTATTTTTTATCTTTTCATTATCTTCTTGGTTTCTACCAATTATTAATTTTGCACCATCTGGTAATCTTAGGTGTCTTCCTGCTTTTAATGTATCTATATCTTCAACTTCCATGGTATCATGATCTGAAAAATCTCTTAATTTTGCACTAAATTGTATCTCGGTCAGTAAACAACCACCACCTGGAGATTCAAAATCTTCCAACCCAATCTCTTTTGCTAATTCTAATTGTCTTTGTCTATTCCTACCTTCAATATCGTGTAACTTTTCTCTATCTATCCAACCTTCTCTTTCTGGTTTAGATGGACTCATAAGTTTGGCGCTTAGAGGTCTAACTATTAAATCATCTTGTTCACTTAGCTTTTTTACATTTTCTAAAGCTTCTTTTCTTTGACTCATAGGTCTTTGCCCTAAAACTTCACCACTTATCATAAAATCTGCACCAAATTTTTCAAGTAGTTTTCCTGTATGACGAAACATAAATCCATGACAATCTATACAAGGATTGAAATTTTTACCATACCCATATTTAGGATCAAATAAAACTTCATCTAAATACAATTGTCTTAAATCTAAAACTTCAAGTTCTACGCCAATTTGTTTACACATATTTTCCATATGTTCCAATCTATCTGATGTTGAACCAAATCCCATATTTATATTAACTGCAACCACTTCTATATCTTGGTCAACCACAGTTTTCATAGCTAAAACTGAATCTAATCCACCACTAAATAATGCCAATGCCTTCATACTTCTCTCTTTTTATTATTTTTTTATTAATTTCATAGGATCAATATATTTACTATTTTTTGTCGCTTGAAATTCTAATGTATCATTTATTCTTCCAACCACATAACCTTTTGGTATCCATTTGCCAACTTTTAGCGTTGGAGATATCTTATCAAGGTGTGAATATATGGTATGTAATTTATTTTTATGCTTCACAATTACAACATTTGCTAATAATCCAGAGTTTTGTTTTGCATAAACAATTTGCCCTTTAAATACACTAAACACTTTTGCATTTAACTTTTTAGTTTTCAAAGAAACTGATTCATTAAAAAGTTCCATTTTATATACTTTATCATAATATTTACCAAATTTTTTGGTAATTGTATATGATTTTAATGGAGCAATTGTTTTTTTACCTTTATAGCTAGATACTTTTACACCTTTTGCTGATGAGCCAATTTTTCTAACCTCTATATCTATCTCTTTATCTAGTTTTTTTCGTTTTGTAAATTTAATACTTTTAGTTTTTGTTGGTTCTTTTTTAGCAAGTTTTTTCTTAAGTAATCTTTCTTTCTCTTTTTTTTCTCTTAACTCTTTCTTTTTTCTTGCTATCTCTTTTTTCTTTGCAATTGCTTTTGCTTTTTTTATCCGTCTCTCTTCTGCTTTTATCTCTTTTTTCTTTAATATGTTTAAGTTACCAAGTAAGTCTGTTATTTTATTTTGTTTATTTATCAGTTTTTTTAAATTTCCTTGATAAACTTTATGTCTTTTTTTTAATTTTCCTAATGTTTTCTCTTGAGCAACTTCTAAATTTTTAAATTTATTTTTTATCGCATTTTGTTTGTTTATGTATATAGTATAGTTATTAATTTTTTTCTCACTACTTCTTATAGAGTTATTAACTTTTAAATAGTCAATATTAAGATCTAAAATCTCTTGTTTAACATTATCAAATATAAGTGTATAAACCTCTTTACCTATTACATCCTCTAGTGTTTCTTTATTTGCTTGCTCTATTCCCATACTCAATGCATACTTTTCTATAACAAAGTCTATAACATCTTTTTCTATTTTTACTTTATTTTTATATAAATCTTTTGATTCATTTTTTAGTTTTTTAACTTTAGAGATAACCGAAGACAATTTTATTTTATTTAATAATATCTCTGTATTTGTTTTTTCCAAAATCGATACAATATCTAAATACTCTTTTTCCTCTTTATTTATTTTTGTTGCTATTGAAGATAAATTTTTATTTATATTGCTTTTTTTTGATGATACTAATTTAAATTGCTTCTTATTAGTATCTATTTTTGAGTTTATATCTTTAATAGAAGCATTTAAAAAAGATATAGAAAAAAGTATGACTGCAAATATTTTTATCATTATCTTGATTTATGCTGTACCAATAAGCCAAAAAAGGTTATCAAAGGTATCACAAATGATAAAATTACAACTTGCATTATTTCTAATTCTAAATCTATTATTTCAGGCATTAAACTTAATATTTCTGGTTGAATAATATTGTGTAAATTATTAACAATCAAATACAATAACCCAATCACAACAGCACCAGAAACAATTGAACTAAATATTATAATTCTTAATATCGGTTTTGCACTATAAAATAGTGAACCACCATGAAGAAGAATGATAGATATCCTTTCGTTATGTTCAAAAAACCATATTTTAATCTGTTTTGATAACAATAAAACAGACAATACCATTACAGCAACAAATAGAACCAAAACAATGTTTTGAATTAAAATTAATAATGAATATATTTTATTATGGTCACTTGAAAATGTTTCAATTCTTCTTATATTTGATATTGTATTTAGCTCTTTTCTTATCTGTTCTAGTTTTAGAGTGGTTGGAAACTCTTCTAAATATATTTTATAAAAATATGGTAATTTTTTATTTAAAAGATTTAAAGATGAATCTGATAAATTATCTTTTACACCTTCTATTATTTTAGTTCTACTTAAAGGTTCTATATTTTTGACTTTTATATCTGCAATCTCTTCTATAGATATAAAAGGTGTATTTGTTATAACTACTATTGCATAATCATTTATAATACCACTTTTGTAGCTATAAACTACTTTATTAACTAAAAGATATATGGAAAAAATAAACAGCATCACTATTAGTGGAAAAGTAAAGGATATAAATGACTTAAGAGGTTTCATATAGTACCCCTTCATCTATATTAAATCTTCTATATTTAATACCTAAATCTTTTGGTATTCTATGTGTTACAACTACTATAGTTATACCTAAATGTTCATTAGCATTTTTTAACAATGTCCAAATCACATCAGATGAATAATCATCCAAATTTCCAGTAGGTTCATCTGCAAAAATTATACTAGGGTTATGTGCTAAAGCACGAGCAACTGCAACTCTTTGTTGCTCACCTCCACTTAACTCTTCTGGATAAGCACCAACTTTATGACTAAGTTTTACATGTTTTAATAACTTTTTAACTTGTGCTTTAGAAACATTATCATCATAATTATGGATTTTTAAAGGTAGCATGATATTTTGCTCTATTGTATATTCTTTTATTAACTTATAATCTTGAAAAACAATTCCCAAATATTTTCTAAGATCCAAAAGTTTTTTATTGTTTATTTTAGATATATCTGTTTTATTTACAAAAAGATGTCCAGATTTTACAGGTAAATCTCCATAAAATGATTTAATTAGTGTTGATTTTCCACTTCCGCTAGAACCACTGATAAATATAAAATCTTTCTCTTTTATATTGAAGTTTGCATTTTCAATAATATTTTTTTGATTATCATAAGACAATGTGATATTATTTGCTAAAATCATTTTAAAATATCCAAGATTGTTTTGTGTGCTTCTAGATTTATCCTTGTTTTTATAGGATCACCTTGAAAATATCTCATCTTTGTATTTTCAAGATAGATATATTTTGTTACTGGTTTATTAAAGCTACCAAAAGTTAGTTTTATCAATAGTCCTTTTATGTTACTATCATCTATCTCATAAACATTTTCAAAGTGTATTAAATAGTCATCTTTTATAATTGCTTTTTTTGATATTTTACTTTTTACTATTTCACTATCATAACTATTAGGAAAATCAAAGTTACCATCAAGTTTAACTTCAGATGAGTTCTGTGTTGATGTTATAAATATATCCCATATATCTTTTTCTTGTTTTTTCCATCTTGCTTCATATTTACTAGTTATATCCAAATCTTTATTTTTAAGTATCTCATTTGGATACTCTTTAAAATGATCCAATAAACCACTTGAATATTCAAAATAATTTGGACTATCTGTTCTTAATTCTAATCTTCCATCAATTCTCAACACTCTTAAACACTCATCAATAAAACCAATACTCATTACGCGTCTGTGCGGTTTTTTATCCCAAGGTACAGGAAAGTGTACAAATACTTTTCCTACACTATTAGAATCTAAAAATTCTAAAAATAATCTTGCATCATAATTTACAACTAAGATATTTTCTATATTTTGAAGTTTTGCATGTTTTAAAACTTGTTCAATTGATGGATAGTGTATCTCTAAACCAATTATAATTTTATCTGGATTTTGTTGTGCTTGATGTAAAAGATGAGTTCCACTTCCAAACCCAACCTCTACCCATATCTCTTTATTAGTTTTAAAATCATCTACAAAGTAATTTATATCTTTTAAATATTTCTCTTCTGGTTTTATTTTATTATTATGAATAGAATGTGTATTTGTAAATAATACTTCAGCTTTAGAAGCTGTTGCATAATCGTTTAATGCCTCTTTCATAATACTTACAGGACTAAATCTTGTAGGTATATCAAGTTTTATCAAATCATTAGAGTCTTTTTTAACTTTTGTTAATAAAAACTCTTTATCTTTATCAACTACACAAATTTTTTCATCATAGTTATCTTTTGCTATAAATTTAAACTTCTTGTCTAAATCTACAGCAATATTATCGTGAGATTTTAATAAAATATGTGGCATTAATTTTTTTGTTCTTTATTGGCAATTTTTGGCAACTTAGATGTTATCTCATCTGTTTGTTTTGAAGTTAAACCATGCTTATCTACAGCTTGTATGCTATAGCTGTATTCTACACCTCTTACAACATCTGGATCTTCAAATCTAACTTCTCTAATATTTGGGATTAACTTCTCTTTTGAAGAGCTCCATCCATCTTTCACTCTTTTGAAAATATTATAAGATACTGCCCTATCATCTCCAGACTCCCAATTCAAAATCATCTTATTTCCTTGAATTTGAGATAATGTAACATGTGGCATTTTTGGCTTACTTAATGTTGAACCCATTGTTGGACTAAGATCATTTATCTTGCTCTCTAAACTATCTTTATCAACTGTTGTTATTTTATAAAAATATATTTTTCCATCTTCACTAATTATATCATCATATCTATTATGTGCAATTGGTGCTTTTGCAATTTTTGCAAAGCTACCAGTTGCACTGTTTGATCTATAAATATTATAAGATATAACATCTTGTGTTTCTGATTTTACCCATGATAATTGTATCTTTTTAGGTAAAGCTGTTGTAGCTTCTAAAGCTTTTATTTGTCCAGGGAGAGCTTTTGTTGTTGCAGTACTAATTTGACTTGGTTCTGATACAATATTATCAAATGTTATAGATTTTATTCTATATGTAAATATTTTATTATCCCCTAGTTTTGTATCTATATACTCTACATTATATCTCTTATCTACAGTAGCTATTTTTTTCCATTTTGGTTCAGATGGGGATGTTCTTTCTATAATATACTTAGATACTCTTGCATTTGTATGTGGTCTCCATAAGATTTTTATTTGTCTTGGTAAGTCACTTATAGTTTGTATCAAACTAACTGATTGTAAATTTGGTAGTGTAACAATTTTTACACTGTCACTTGCTCTAGATTCAAAACCATTTTTAGTGTAAACAGAAATTTTATAACCATACTGACTATTTGCATCTAAATCTTTATCTAAATAGTGTGTTGTATATTTATTTTTAAGAGTTGCTACTCTTTTAAACTTACCCTCTTTTTGCATATCTGCTCTTATGATATGATAACCTTGAACCTCTGGAATAATTATCGCTTTCCACTCTAAAGCTATAGAATTAATATCTGGTATTGATTTTATACTTTGTGATGAAACCATAGGTAATTTTTCATCAATTTTTGGTTTTAGTGGAGCACTAACCTCTTTTTGACATCCACTAATTAATATTAGTAAAGCTGTTAATAATATAACTTTCACTGATTTTATCATTATAATCTTCCTCATTAAAATTTTCTTTAAAAAAAGTATCCATATCTTCTGGTAATTTAACATTAAAACTCATATCTTTATTTGTGATTGGATGTTTTAAATATAAACAATATGCATGTAAATAAACTCTTTTAAGTTTATCTATATTCCCCTTAAAACCATATAATAGATCTCCTAGTATATGTCGTTGTAACGATTCTAAATGTACCCTAATTTGATGGGTTCTTCCTGTATATAATTTTGCAGCAATTAATTCATATTTTTCATTTTTACTCAATGCCAATTTAACAAAAGAAGTTTTTGCCATTTTACCACCATCAACTATACCAATTTTTAATCTATTATGTGGATTTCTAGCTAATGGAGCTGTTACTGTTATATTATCTTTTAGTGGTAAATCAGTTAATGCTAAATAGTATCTACCCATAGTTTTATCTTCAAGTTGTTTTGATAAATTTATATGTGCCTCATTTGTTTTAGCAATTACAAGCAATCCACTTGTACCCTTATCTATTCTATGAACTATACCATGTCTCTCTTCTCCGCTTATTGTTGATAAAGATATATTCTTTTTCCTTAACCAATCAACTAAGGTAGCTTCTTTAACACTAGGTGCTCCATGAACTATAACACCAGATGGTTTATTTAAAACCATAAAATCGTTATCTTCAAAAACTATCTCAACATCAAAGTCAACTGGTAAAACCTCCTCTTTTTTCACTTCTGGTAAAATTACTTTTATAACTTGTCCTATTTGGAGTTTTAATCCACTTTTAGCTTTTTTTTTATTTGAAACTTCAACATAACCTTTTTTTATAAGATGATCTATTTGATTTCTTGACTCATTTAATTTTTCAGACAAGAAAACATCTAGTCTAATATTATCTTCTACAGTAAACTCTTTATTATTCATTTTTAGATACTATTCCTTCATGGTATACTTTTTTGATAAACGGATAATTTCGCATTTTAATTTTGAATTAATTTTGCTTATTCTACCGTTAGCATTTCTTTCACACTATTTAATTATTGAAACCAATGAAATATTAGCATATAAACAATTGATTTATTTTCTATTATCAATAGTGGTATTTATAGTTGTCTTTATTATACCATTTAGAAGCCTAAAAAGCCTTATACCTTTTGTATATTGGTTTGGTATATTTTTATTAGTACTTGTTGAATTATTTGGTGTAACTAAACTAGGAGCTACAAGATGGCTTGAAATTCCAGGTACAAGTATGACAATACAGCCATCAGAACTTTTTAAACCAGCATTTTTACTTATGATAGGTTTTTTAGTTTCAAATAAACCACCACCAAAAGATGGTTATAGATTAAAAGATTTTTTATATTTTAGTTTTTATATTATTTTACCATTTATACTAATAGCAAAAGAACCAGATCTTGGAACTGCCTTAGTTTTACTATTAGTTGGATATGGAGTGCTATTTTTATTGGGGATACATTGGAAACTTATAGCTAGTATTATTCTTATATTGGGTATTAGCTCACCACTTATATATACTTATCTTATAAAAGATTATCAAAAAAAACGAATTCATGATTTTGTTAGTAAAGATCCTAGTTATCATGTGAAACAATCACTTATCGCCATAGGCTCAGGTGGACTTACAGGTAAAAATAAAGATGAAGCAACTCAAACTCAGCTAAAATTCTTACCAATTGCTACAAGTGACTTTATATTTGCATCATTTGTTGAAAGATTTGGTTTTTTAGGTTCTATTGGGTTGATTATATTATATCTTTTAATTATTATCCATCTACTCTTGTTGCATATACATTTTAAAAAAGATCATATGATAAGTGTATTTGCAAGTGGTTTAGGACTTTTGCTCTTTTTAAATATGAGTATAAATATACTTATGGTTATAGGTTTTGCCCCAGTTGTTGGACTCCCTTTACCCCTATTTAGTTATGGGGGAAGCTCCTTTATTAACTTTATTATTTTATTTGCTATACTAGAAAATCTAATTGCATTTAGATTTATGGATGGTTATAGTTTTAATAGAAAATTATAATTCAAGCTATTTTTGGATAAAATCAGTTTTATGAATACAATTGATATACTAAAAAATAAATTTTCAAGAATTTCAAAAGAATTTCAATTTTTAGTGCAAGAAAATAGACAACTAAAAGCAAAAATAAAACAACTACAAGATAAAAATGATATATTAAATAGAAAAAGTGAAGATCTAATACTTACTATTAATAGTCGATTAAAACATGAGGCGCAAGAGTGAAAAGTATCACATTTCATATAAATAATGAAGCTTATACTATAGATATTGGTGAAGATACTGACAATATGCTAAACGATGGTTTAAAAAAGTTTTTAACTACAGATAAAAACTTAAGTACAGCAGAACTACTTCTAGCATATCTTAGAAAATCACAAGAGTTAGTTGCCCTAGAGCATGAGATTCAAGATGAACTTCATAAACTACCTAGTTTAGAACAATTTACTTCTTAATT